>JALONZ010000543.1 GCA_025454675.1 Anaerolineae bacterium
GCGGGCTTGGGGTGGATTGTGGCAGGGGCGTATTTATTCCGCCCGCGCACGCCTGATGAATATAAACAAGCGGTGCGTGCGCTCCGAAAAAGCCAATATCAAGATGCAGTAAAGCACATGGATACGCTGATTCAAGCCGACCCCAAAAATCCGTTTCATTATCGCTTCCGTGCCGAAATTTTGCGCGTTTGGGGCAAATTACCCCTTGCCAAGCGCGATTATAAAAAAATGACCGACCTCGCGCCTGATATGGCGGTGGCATGGAATGGGTTGGCAGAAATTCAATTGCAAATGGGGGATTATGAAGCGGCGCATGTTGCCGCCCTCAAAGCCTATCAACTTGCGCCTGATGAATGGGTATCGGCATATAATTTGGGCGCAATTGAAGACCGCCTAAATCGTCCACAAGATACCCTTGAGCATTTGCGCCACGCGCTAAACCTCAAAATTCCAGACGCACGCCATCGCTTATTGGTGCATTTGTATATGGCGCGGGCATATGTGCGGATGAATAACATCCCCGCCGCCGAAGAAGCGGTTAAAAAGATACAAGGGTTATATGGTGGGATTCAAGAATGGCGCACGCTGATGAAAAGTGACCAAGCCGAAACACTCCGCGCATTCATTGAGGCGGATGTGAATACCGCCACTGCATTGGCAGATGGTGAACTCGCCATCCAAGACCTGAAATAGGTGGTGTTATGGGTCATGTGATTATCCATATCATCAAACGGTTTCGGTTATGGGATAAACCGACCCAAAGCGCGTTTATCATGACCCTTATTTTGGCTATTCCCGCGCTGATTTTATCGGTGGCGGGTGATGAAACGGTGCGCGGGTATGCTGTGATGAGCCTGATGGCGAGTTTATTTGTGGCGCAACTCATTTTTCTGTGGGCAAATCGGGATATGATAAATGATTACACTCGCGCCCAACGGCATTTTATGCGCGGTGAGTTTGGTGAAGTCATCACCATTTTGAAGGCGCATCTGCAAAATAAGCCCAAAGATGTGCAAGCGATGACGTTGCTGGGCAATGCGTATCGGCAACTGGGGGATTTGGAAGCCAGCCATGCGGTTTTGTTAGAAGCCATTGACATCCAACCAATGAACTATTTTCCGCTTTATGGGTTTGGGCGTACACTATTGGTAGCTGGTCAATTTTCACAGGCACTTGCCACATTTCAAAAGGCGCTCAAAGCGGGTGGTCATGCCATAACCTATTTTGATATTGGCGAAGCGGCGTATTTTGGCGGTGACTTTGAAACCGCACGCGAGGCATTAAAGCAAGGATTAGCCGAAAAAGCAGGTGATGAAAATCGGGTATGGCTGGCACAAGTTCTACTTCATCATTTGGATAAATCCCCATTTCCGTCATTGACCGATGCCACGCGCACATATTGGACAACACAAGCAAATTTATTTGAAAATACCCCATATGGGGGGGCATTAAAGACACTTTTGGCAGGCGACTCACAATCATAGGAGTTATGGCAGAATGCAATTTTTACTGAATCGTGAAGGCAATATCTCCGTTTTTCGTGTTGGTGTTTTATTTGGTGTGCTGGGTATTATTGGCATTGGCATTGGCTTTTTGGCATTCACATTAGAAGTGACGAATCGGCAACAACCGTTTTTCATCTCATCCTATCCGGGCGCAACCGAACTGAGCCGTATTAGCACCATGCAAAATGCCCAAATTGTGCAATATGTGGTGGCTGGGGTGACGGCGGATGCGGTGGCGGCATTTTATCAGGCGGAACTGGATAGGCATTACGGACAAAATGCGTCTACAATTGGTCGTCAATTGTGTGTTCGCACCCCACCGATTGGCAGTTATTCCGATTTTCAAGAGGGGCAAGGCACACTTCCCTTTCATTTTGATTGCATGTTCGATAATACCTTTTTGACCAATGTTCAATTCACCAAAGTGCGGATTCATCCGGGGGTGCGGAATGATGCCGAAAATATTAATTATGAGGGCAGTGTGCTGATTACTTATGAACAACAATGGTCACTCCCCTGATGACTGATGAAAATGCACCACCAGATGAACATGGGGGGTGGTTTTTGCCCGTGTGGGCAGTATTGATACTTGGTGTGATTGTGGTGGGATGCGCGGTTTTTAGCATCCCTGTGTTTAATGCCTTATATGGTATTGTATTCCCGCCAAGCCCACCCATCCCAGAAGCCATACAAACCGAAAAGATTGTCATTGAACATGGGGTTGAAAAAGCAACTTATACCACCGCACTTAATCCATGCCAAACAGTTCAATTTTTCATCACAGAAGGGGGCATTTGTGAGGTTTTATGGGATGTTTGTGTGGGTGATGACTTCACCAATATGAATCGGTCATTTATCCCATTTGCCCAGTGTGAAGGTGTATCACCTGCGGGCGCGTTTGCGGTGCAATGGCAGGTGGATATAGACTTGCTATACCCACCTGAACAAACCGTATTTACGATTTCGCATGAGGTGTTATGGGGTGGGATGCCCATCCCCACATCAACGCCTGCTATTCCAGATTGACCAAGACCACATTGCCGACATTATCGCCCGTCACCAACAAATTACCACTCGGATAGAACGATAGGCTATTCACACCTAAGATGTAATCGGTGTAACGGCTAAATTCTTTGTTATTGGTAATGTCCCACACAATCACCACATTATCTAACCCGCCTGTTGCTAATTTTGACCCATCAGGGCTAAATTGCATGGTGGTGATAATATCACTGTGACCTGT
>JALONZ010000029.1 GCA_025454675.1 Anaerolineae bacterium
GTAAGGGCGCAATATGTCGCGCCCCATGCGTAGCAACTTAACAGCAAATGCGCCCCCATCCCCAACCCTTCCCCCTCTCCACGCAGTGGGGAGGGGGTTAGGGGGTGGGGCTAATACCTTAAGTTGCTGTATATGCGGCGCAATATGTCACGCCCTTACGCGCCCATTTTATATCTGCCAACCATCTCTAATCCATCGGTTTATAGGGCAAAATCAGCCTAAAGGTTGCCCCTTTCCCCTCTTGGCTTTCAAATTCAATTTGCCCGTGATGCAACGTTGCACATTCTTGCGCGATGGTCAACCCCAATCCGCCACCGTGTTGGGTGGGTGAAACATTGCTCCCACGATATAACGGCTTAAAGATATTCGCTTGGTCTTTAAGAGGGATGCCAATCCCCTCATCTTGAATCGAAATAACCAGTGAATGCCCTTCTATATAGAGTTGACAGATAATCTTTGAACCTTCCTCAGAATATTGAGCGGCATTATTCAACAAGGTGGGGATGATATATTTGAGCAGACGTATATCTACAGACACGCGATTCTGAGATAAGTTATTTTGTAGGGTGATATGATGATGAGCGCCCATACCTTTACAAAAAAGGTCAATGGCATTATGAATAAAATCATTGATATTTTGGGGTTCTGGGTTAAATCCCAGTTCTTTAATTTCGTTATTCATGATGAGTGCCATATCATCCAGCGTAGACCGCATTTGAATGACCTGATTTTGGATGATATGTAACCGTTTGATTTTTTCTTCATCCGATATTTTATGGGCATAGCGTTCTAACATCTCGCTGGCGAGCAAAATGCTGGCGAGTGGGTTGCGAAATTCGTGCATGACGGATGTGATGAAATAATTACGTGTGGCGTTCAATTCTTTTTCATGGGCGAGGGCAAGTTCGAGGCGGGCATTTTCTTCTTTGATACGGTCGGCATCGCGGAAGGTGCTGATGTCTTGAATGACCCCATAACGAATGAACCCACCTGTGGGATTAACCACCGTCCGATGAATCAGCCGAAGCCAAATGGTATGCCCATCGCGGTGAAGATACCGATATTCATTCGAGACATATGACCCTGGCACGAGGACAGATTGTGAGGCATAAAAACGCGGTTTATCATCAGGGTGGACGAGTTTATCAAACCAATAATCAATATTATCTGTGATGAGGTTGTAACCGAATAGGGCTTCAAAATCGCCAAAAACGGGGCGAAATATGCCTTTTCCACTCGAATCACGCTCAATCACATACGCATATAACCCCACATTGAGCATGACGGCTTCTAATAGCGCACGTTGTTCATTATGGGTTTGGGTGTTACCCATTTCTTGATGGATGAGGTCAAATAACGCTTGATTAGGTTGTGGTGGGTTATCCATTGTTACTCCAATGTGATTTTACATTGTTCATCTATTTTTCATGATTATATCGTAATGAGCCACGAAATGCTTGTATTCTGTACCCAAATCGGTTTATCATCTAAGTATCGTTAAGATGCTTACAGCTATACAGAAAAGGTATTGTTATGGATAAGCGGATGGTGGAATTTATACGGGCATTACGGGCGGCTGGCGTGCGGATTTCGCTGGCAGAAAGCCAAGATGCCGTTTATGGGGTGGATGAAGTGGGGGTGGACAATCAAAATCATTTTAAGTCTACGCTCAAAAGCACCTTAGTAAAAGAAGCACATGACCATCAGGTATTTGATTATTTTTACCCCTTATTCTTTGCGTCAAATGTGCCACCGCTTCAAAATATCCCCGAAAATTTGACCCCCGAAGAACAAGAGATGCTTCAACAAGCCTTGCGGTCGTTGGTCGGATTAGACCAAGCCCTACAAGATTTGCTCCGTCAATTATTAGAGGGGCAAGCCTTTAACCAAGACCAACTCGACCAGATGGGGGAAGATGCAGGCTTGAACCAAGCCAATGAGATGTATCAACGTCCGTGGTTTGAACGGCGCATGAATCAGCAGGCACAAATGGAACGCTTGCGCCAGATGTTGGAACAATTGCTAGACCAACTTCAAGCGATGGGCATGAGCCAAGAAAAATTAGATGAACTGCGCGAGATGATGCAAGAAAATATGCAAGGGTTATCTGAACAACTGTCTAATTTTGTCGGCAGTTCTGTTGCCCAACAAATGGCGCAACAAGAACCCGAAGCCAAGCCCGATATTTCTGATATTCCCTTCTCGCGCCTTAGCCAAGCCGATATTGACCAAATTCGGGATGAAATTCGGCGGTTGGCGGCGCGGTTACGCAGTCGGGCATCATTACGTCAAAAACGCGCCAAAATGGGCGACCCCGACCCACGCCGTACCATCCGCGCCAATTTGCGGTATGGTGGCACACCGATTGAATTGAAAACGCGCACCCATCATAAAAAACCCGCGTTGGTGGTCATTTGTGACATCAGCACGTCTGTGCGTTATTGCACCGAATTTTTGCTGACGCTGATTTATGAACTCCAAGACCAAGTGGCACGCACCAATAGCTTTGTGTTCATCAGCGATTTGGTGGATATTAGTATGGAATTTAAGGAACATGAACCGCGTGAAGCTGTGGCGCGGGTGATGAACAACAACCGACCTGGCTACTATAACACCGATTTGGGTAACAGCCTGAATACATTTAAGCGTGACCATATGGGGTTGATTACAGGGCGCACAACCGTGATTATTTTGGGTGATGGACGGAATAATTATAGCAATCCGCGCTTGGATATTGCCCAAGATATACAACGCAAAGCCCGCCGATTAATTTGGTTTTGCCCAGAACCGCGTAGCCAATGGGGGACAGGCGATAGCGATATGCACCTATATGCGGCAAATGCAGATGGGGTGCATTATGTGAATACATTGAATGATTTAGCGAATGCTGTGGATTCCATTTTGGCGGATGGATGAGAAATTTATCCATGCCATGAAACATCAATCTAAGGGCGCAACATGTTGCGCCCTTACCGTTATTTCCGTTTTTTGCGTCCTTGAATCAAGAACGCCATCATCGTCACGCCAAAACCGCCACCCAATAAAATTCCTTGTATTAGGGGTAGGCTGGGGTCTTGTTGAACTGGTGCGATGGTCGTGCTATGGCTATCCGCGATGGGCTGTGTTTCGCCACCATTTTCGGTTAAAGCGCGTTCTTCATGGCAATCCACACAGGCTACGGTGAAGGCAACCGCTTGATGCCCACTGGGGAGCAAATTGCCACTCACAAAATGTTCTTCGTCGCTGGTGGGTTTGTGATAATGACAATCCACACATTGTTGGTCGGGGTGAGTGATGTGAGAATAGCTTTGTTCTACGCTTTCATGACACGATAAACACAGTGTTTGCGAATCTTGTGCCACCAAACCCGATTGATGTGGGTCGTGGCACGATAAACAAGTGATGTCGGCTGTACTATGCGCCCCTTGTTCCCATTCGGTGTAGGTGGTGGTATGACAATCGGCGCACACCTCTCCACCGATGGTCGGGACGGTGCTGGGGGGGTGGTCTAGTGGGGTATTTCCATGACACGCAACACACGCCACACCTTCTTGTGTATAGGTTTGGGTGCGCGGCGCATAGCCTGTGGTGTGGCACGCCAAACAAGTCGGATTGCTCCGTTGTTCAAACCATGCCAATTGAAATGTTTCATTGATAAAGGCTTGCGCGTGCGATGTATATTGCCATTCAGTTGCCACATCCAAATGGCAACTTTGGCAATCTTCGGGCGGGATAGGTGTGGGTGTGATTTCTGGCGTGGCTTCTTGTGCCACAGCCAACCCTGCCGTCATCAACGCAATGCCAAGAACGATTAAAATGATGATTTTTTGCAGTCGCATCCTATCACCTGCCTTTGAATGAATATCTAATTTATTGCTTGTTTATTCTGCCTATCTATTTCGACCGAGTGTAGGGGCTTGCCATGGCAAGCCCCTACAAATCCGCCATTACACCGCAAAACAGGGTATGTTGTAATGAATGACTTATGTCAGCCACTATATGATACCCTATTTATCTCTGTTTATTTTTCCAGTGTAAAGCCTGCTTTTTCCCAGCCACCGGTACCACCAGCCAACACGCGGACATTCTCATAGCCCAACAAACGCAGGGCAACCAATGCCATCGTGCTACGGTGGGTTGGGTTATCATACAACACCACTGGCACATCGGTTGGGATTTCTGCCAAACGGCTCATCAATTCAGGCAGTGGCAGGTGCAATGCGCCCGCGATGAATCCATTACCATATTCGCCTTCGGTGCGGACATCTACCAACACGGGGGGATTTTCGACCAATTCCACGCTCAAATCGGCGGGGCGAACAGTCCAATATCCTTGTGGGATGGATTTAATAAAGTCATCGGCAACTGCGAATACGGCTTCATCAAATGCAGGTGCGACACCCGCTTCAACCATCACAACATCGGTGGTGGTCGGGTTTTCGCCCGCCGCCCATGCACCATAACCAGCGAGCAGGCTACGAACATTGGTATAACCCAGCATATTCATCACCATCATCACCATCGCAGAACGATGCCCACTGCCACAATAAATGACGATATTGGCATCTAAATTGGGGAGCATATCGAGATGGTCGGTGAACTCATTGAGTGGGATATTGAATGCGCCTGGGATGAAACCTTCGGCGAATTCATCTACAGTACGCACATCCACCAGCACCATTTCGGTTTGGGCATCTAATTCGGCTTTCAGGTCGGGGATGCGGATGGCATTGAAGGTTTCGGGTAAGCCCGCAAAATAATCGGTGAGGGCAACGGTCATATCTAAAACGGGTTCTGGTGCAACGATGGGGTTATTCGCCGCCACCCAGCCATTAAACCCACCCGACAAATTGCGGACATTGGTGTAGCCCAACAAATTCATCACAACCAAAGCGACCGTGCCACGAATACCAACACCACAATAGACCACGATGAACGCATCTTTATCTTCTGGCAATTGGTCAATATTCGCCCAAAATTCGTTAATCCAGATGTTGGTTGCGCCTTCGATATACCCATTTTCGGTGAGTTCATCGGCAGAACGGACATCAATCAACACGGGGGGATTTTCGACTAAGGCAACGGCTAAATCGGCAGGGGGGATGAACCCAAAGCCTTGTGGCAAATTGGTCATATACGCATCAACAGCGGCAAAGACTTCTGGGTCAAATTCGGGGGCTGTTGCCACTTCAAAGGTGAATCCTTCCATGCTGACGGGTAGGTCTTCCGCCACCCACGCATCAAATCCGCCCCAGAAGGCTTTGACATTGGTATAGCCCAAAATTTGGAGCGATACCGCCGCCAACATCGCCCGTCCGCCACCTTTGCAGACGATGACGATGGGCGCATCAAGATCGGGTAATTGGTTCAAATTTTGCGTGAGGGTACGAATGGGGATATTCACCGCGTTTTCGATGTGTCCCGCTTCATATTCGGTCACTTCGCGCACATCTACCAACAACACATCGGGATTATCAATGAGCAAGGCTTGGAAATCGGCTAAACGGACGACATTATAGCCTTGTGGTAAATTGGTGGCATATTCGCCTAAACGGGTGTTGAGGGCATCATCTTGGGCAGAGACGATTCCGCCAACAAAGACGAGTAAGAACAAACTGAACAGTAGAACGAGCTTTTTCATGACTTTCTCCTAAATGGTTAAATAATTTTGTTATCAGAGGCACATCTGGGACATGCCTCTGTTGACGAACATGGTTACTCATCCACCCCAAAAATTATCGGGTGTGGCTTCGGGTGTGACCTCTGGTGTGGGTGTATCGCTTCCGCCACCACCCCAAAAATCAGTCGGTGGTTCTGGTGTGGGCGTAGTATCACCGCCACCACCCCAAAAATCGGTTGAATTATCGGTTGGTACTTCGGTTTCAACGGCGGTTGCTGGCACATATCCATCCGGTAACGGTGGGGCTTGGTCTACGATGATGCTGGCATTTGCCTCACGTTCTGCTGGTGCAACCTTATCAATCGTCAAGAAAATATCATTGTTGCCATGACACGCCTCGCAACTCTCGGTTTGTGGTGTGTTACGTTGGATGTTATGTGGTGTGGCATACGCCCATGTTGGCAAATTATTGAAGTTGGGCAATAAATTGTCACCATAGAAACTGAACGAATCTATATCAATCGGCACATGACGCACAGTGACAAACCGATAGGGGCGTTCTGCACTTCGCAAAGCATTCCGCGCTAAATAGAAGCCCATGTTATGACTTTCAACGGTGTAATAGGGTGTACCCTCATCAGTCTTGGATAGGTGACAATTCACGCAGTTGGTATATTCCACACTATGACACGATTGGCACGACAAAATTTCTGTGCCGTGAATTTCGTGTTGTTCAATCCCAGACCCAACACCGATTTGGTCTTGATGACAATCTTCGCAATTTGGCTTTTGTTCACCGTCATAACGATGGTCGGCGGTGATGCCCACGCCGTGAATTTCATCTGCGGTATGACAATCCGAACAACTCATGCGCTCACGGAAATGTACATCGCTTGGGAAGCCTTCATTCAAGCCAAAATATTCATTTTTCACACGGCTACCATGACACGCGGTACACGTTTGGCTCATGGGTGGGGTTTGGACATAGGCATGACCATCTAACAACCCGCCACCCACCGAATACGGTTGGCTAATATGACAATCGCCACAGGTGGTATGACACGAATTACAATGATTAGCTTCGGCTTCTTCGAGCGCGGGATGATTTTCGGGGACACTGCGTGCATATAACACGGTGTCGTACCCCGCGAGGGTGCTATGCAAGCTATTCAAACTGGCAGGTGTCACATCGGTATGACATGCACCACATGTTTCGGGGTTTTTGGCAGGACGGTCAATCATATCGGTATGCGCGATAGTCATATCGTCCACTGCTTGCCCACCATGACATTGGGTGCAATTGATGAGTGAATGTAAATCTTGTGAATACATATCCGCGTCAATCCAGACGCGCTCCCATGCCGCCATCGGAGGCACGGAACCCCCTCAGCCAGGTCCTTCGCTGTGAGAGTCTACCACCTCTTTCTCCACTGCCAATGTTTGTAATGCCTCTTGATTGGTATGACACTCCAAACAGGCGATATCGGTGAATGGTGGCACGACAGGCGTTGGTTGTTGTTGCACTTTGGGAGGACTTGCATGAGCCACGCCCATCACCTGCGTCAAAAGTCCCGCGCCGATGAGGACGAACCCAACAATGAGAAAAAATAGACTATTGCGAAACTTCATCTCATTACACCTTTCTGAAATGGCGATAGATTCCGCTTAACTCCATTATCCCCGATTAGACGAATATGCGGATGTTTACAATGTCATAAAATCATTGTGAAAAAAATAACGTTCCGAAATATGAATATTAAGAGGGATAAATAACAGTAGCTCAATCGGATTAGTTCGGTTTTTGGGGATATTTAACAAAAAAGGCGCATCTATGTGCGCCTTTATGAAATCGCCTTTTGTATTTTAGGGGGTTATTCAGCCGATTCGCCAACTTGCCACAAGCGCACCGTGTTATCGCCACTGGCGGATGCCAGCAGTGTTCCGCTTGGATTAAATGCGAGGGATAAGACCGGTTTTTCGTGACCAAACAGCACATTCACGGCTTGTTCTTTGGTGGCGGCGGTATCGCTAAACACTTGGTGCAAATACCATAAACGCACCACATTATCGCGCCCACCAGTGGCGATGAGGGATGAATCGGGGCTAATCGAAACGCAATCCGCGCCCAGCCAATGGGCATCTATACTGCCATATAACCCACCATCGAGCGCATCCCATAATTTAACCGACATATCTTTGCTGGCAGAGGCGATGAGTGTGCCTGGTGCGTTGGCTTTGACCTCACGCACCCAATCATCATGCCGACCAAACACCGCGCCCGCCGTTTCGCCACGCACATCCCACAGGCGCATGGTGTTATCCCAACTACCAGAGATGAGGATATGCCCGCCCATTGCAAACGTAACGGTTGTGACTTCGCGTTCATGCCCCTTAAAGGTGTGGAGGGGGCGTTTTTCTGCCACATCCCAAATCATAATGGTGCCATCGGCGCTGGCACTGGCGAGTGTTTTATTATCTGGGCTGAATGTGACCGCCTCAACCGACCCCGAATGACCACTGAGGGTTGCAATTTCTGTAATACCATCAATCAGCGATGAGGTATCCCATAATTTGATGGTGGTATCGGCAGAAACACTGGCAAAAAATTTTCCGTTAGGGCTGAATGCCGCCCCTTTAACATGCCCTGTATGCCCTGTGAGGGTATATTTGGGGTTGCCACCGAATTGACCCACATATAATCGCACACCATCAGCATGAGCAATGGCGAGCGTTGTGCCATCGGGCGACCATAAAACTTGTGTAATCCATCCACAACGGACTTGCGTGAGTTCAACCAGATTTTTGGCGTTGTCTACCGATATAACTTTCCGCATACGAATTTATCCTAGTATCATCTCAAAAATAATTTGTGATTGATTATGTCACAAACTTCCTAATTCACCAATAAATGGCTATAATAACCGTATGAAAATCATGTTAAATGCACATCTACTTTCAGCACAACTCGGTTATCGTAGCGCGGGTATTCATGGGTATATTTATAACACACTCGCCCAACTTTCCCAAATTGCGCCCGATGATTGGTCATTTACCGCGTTTGTGGGCAAAAAAACCCCGCACACATTTGACGGCATTTCGTTATTCCCTGCCTTATGGGATACCACATCGCCCATCAAGCGCATCATATGGGAACAGACGATTCAGCCGTTTCGCTTGGGTGGGGGGGATTTGCTCCATTCCATGACATTTGTCTCGCCCTTAATTTTACCCATCAAAAGTGTTGTCACGGTATATGACCTTAGTTTTGTTTATTATCCGCATGTGTTATCTGCTTCGCGCCGTCTCTATTTGCGGATGTTCACCGCGCTCAGTTGTCGGCGTGCGGAACGGGTCATCGCCATATCCCAAAGTACCGCCCGCGATGTGGCTAAGACATTCAATATCTCCCCAGAAAAAATAGATGTCGCGCCGTGTGGCTATGATGCCAGCCAATTTTATCCGATGGAAAAAAGCATCATCGCCGATTTTAAGCAGAAAAAAGGTCTCCCCGACCGGTTTTGGTTGTTTCTTGGTACGCTTGAACCACGCAAGAATCTGACGACTTTGCTGGATGCGTATGCCCTATTACCGCGTCATGAACGCCTGCCGTTGTTGCTGGGTGGTGGCAAAGGCTGGTTATATGATGCTATTTTTGCGCGGATTGAACGTTATGGTTTGGAAGATGAGGTGCGCTTGCTCGGATTTTTGCCACAAGATGAATTGCCATTTTGGTATAACAGCGCCGAAGCCTTTTTGTATCCGTCCATTTTTGAGGGATTCGGCTTACCTGTTTTAGAAGCGATGGCGTGTGGTGTGCCTGTGGTGATTTCAGATGCGTCATCGTTGCCCGAAGTGGGTGCGAATGCAGGGTTGTGCCTGCCACCATTGGATGTTGAGGCATGGCGCGATGCGCTGGCGCGAATTTATGCCGATGCGGATTGGCGGACGGGTGCATCGGCACGCGGAATTGACGAAGCGAGGCGATACTCATGGCAAAAAACGGCTCAAGCTACCATTGCCAGCTATCAAAAGGCGTTCAAAACCAAATAGAACGGGATTATAACGAAATTTTTAGGACTTTGTTCCTAATAAATGACCTATTTCATGTTAAAATAGGGTAATCATTTTTATTATTTATTTGAGGTTTCTTTCAAATGTCAACCGACCCGCGTTATATTGAAAAATGGGTGGGCTATCTGCAAGGTTCAGAGCATGAAATGTCTATTGTTGCGGCGAAAAAATTGGGGGCGACCAAAGACCCCGCAGTGATTCCGCACTTGCTAAAAGCATTGGTGAATCGTCCTGATGATTTACGCACTGCGGTCATTCGTGCCTTAGCCGAAATTGGAGATAGAAGCGCCACCTCGTCATTAGTGAATTTATTGCACGACTCAAACCCTTTGATTGCATCCGCATCGGCAGATGCGTTGGGGTGGATAAAAGATGCCAAAGCTGTGCCAAGTTTGGTGCAAATCCTTGTAGATTATAAAACGGGCAGTTCACGCCATTTTCAATTACATGGATTCAATCGTGGCTTATTTATGGCGGTGGTGCACGCGCTCAAATCCATCAACACGCGCGAGGCGCAAATTGCACTGGAAAAATATAATCGGTAAGCATCCGCCAGAGGCAACCCCTCTGGCTTTTTTACCTAGCTATGAATCGCTGTGGCATAATCCCTGATATATTCCCCATGAATAACCGATTGTAATTCCCCAAATAACCTGAAATCACCTCCGCATCGGCAT
>JALONZ010000030.1 GCA_025454675.1 Anaerolineae bacterium
CGGTTATCGCCCACATATTCAAACACGGGATGAAACACGGTTTGGTCGCGGTCTACACCCATCACTTCTTCAATCGCCATCACACGGCGCGAACCATCGCCCAGGCGTTGGATTTGCACCACCACATCCACCGATTCCGCCAGTTGCGTCCGTAAAATGGCGAGTGGCAAATAGGGGGTATGCGCGGTCATCAAAATTTCGAGCCGCGCGAGGGCATCTTGGGGTGTATTGGCGTGCATGGATACCATCCCGCCATCATAGCCTGTTTGCAAGGCTTGGATAAATAAGCTGGTTTCTTCACCTGTGTTGATTTCGCTCATGATGATGCGGTCTGGGCGGATTTTCATGGCGCTGGTGATGAGTTGTGCGTTGGTCACACCCCCTTTGCCCTCATAATTGGGTGGATTGCCTTCTAACATGACGAGATGAGGTTTATTGATACGGAGTGTCCCCGCATCTGCCACTGTGACAATGCGTTCTTCATCAGGGATGAGATGCACCAGCGCATTCAACAAGGTGGTTTTTCCGCTACCTGTGCCACCCGAAACAAGGATATTCATCCGATTTTTGATGGCTGTATCCAGATAATCGGCGATTTCTGGGGTGAATGCGCTCAATTTGAGCAAATCTTCCATCATCAACATGCGATGTGGAAATTTGCGGATGGTGACAGACGGACTTTGTACCACAGGGGGCATGATGATATGCACCCGCGACCCGTCTGATAGGCGTGCATCTACAATCGGATTGGTCGCGCTGGGTAGATTACCTGTGAAGGCGGCGAGGGCTTGAATGGTGATGAGATAATCTTGTTCGCTATTGAAGCGCAAATCGGCATGATTCAAAACGCCGTGTTTTTCGTAGTAAATGGTTTGGTGGTTATTCACCAAAATTTCCATCACTTGCGGGTCTTCAATCAATTGGGTGAGGATGCCGAATGGGAGCGACATGGTGCCTTTTCCTTTCTGGATAAAATCGAATTGTTATCATCAGTGTCGCATAAAGCCGATTTCGTCACGATGGACTTGTGGACGGCTGTCCACCTGTCCTTGTGGACAGGGTATATGTCATTTCGCGCGGGCGGACATACGCGCCAAAATCAGGCGCTAGTACCGCCCCTACAAGCCTGCTAATTATCACACAGGCGGGCATACGCGCCCGAAAGCACTCCTACACACCAAATAGGCATGATTGTAGGGGCGGATTAGGGCGCAACGCCCGTATATCCGCCCTAGACTAACCGATATTGCACGGCGAACATGGCGACCCCTGTGCGTGATGTGACCCCGAATTTGCTAAAAATATTATCCAGATGAAATTTTACCGTGCGGATGGTCATCCCCAAGTGATGGGCGATTTCTTTGTTGCTCATCCCCTCCACCACATCTTTTATCACATCCAACTCGCGCGGGGTGAGGTGAATATGGGCGGGCAGGGTGGCGGATGGGGTTGGGGTGATTTTGAGCGCATCTACAATATCTTGGGTGGTATAAATGGTTTGTTGAATCAAATTTATGAGGACTGTCATGGCGAGTAGGGCTTGTTGATGACCTGCGAATGTGTGTTGATAAATAGTCGCTTGCGATAAAATGACGTGTAATTGCGCCATCAACAACGATTCAATTTGGTCAGCGAGAATCGTTTTTTCGGATTTGATGTGATTCTGTGGGTCATCCATGCGCCTATCCTCACAAAATATTTGGCGAAAAATCAAAATCGGTTATACTCTAGTTTAACAAAAATCAAAAAATAGTCATAAATAACCGTCTTGTGCGTTCTTAAAGGAGTCTCTGGTCATGTCTATTACCATCCCTACGTTGATTCTCAAACAATTATATACCTTTGGCAGTTTAGAAAATATTGAAGGGGGCATCAAGTTTTCGCTCAAAAATCGTTTAAGCGATACCCGTGTTGTGGCGATTCAATCCGTGGCAATTAATGGTCATGAGATGCCACACGGCGCAATTTTGCTGGAATTGGATGATGCACCCCCGCGCAAAATCACCCCCACATTTGAACCGATTGATTTTCCGTTGGCGAAAGTGGTCACATTCATCGTCCATACCGAACATCTGCCAGAAGGCAAGCATAGCATTGAAATAACAGTGGAAGCGGAGATGTTTGGCGCACTCAATATCGCCGTAGAAGATTCTATCACGACCAAAGATGAACATCTCGTCCGCATCCCGCGCGATAGCAGTGATGATTATAGCGATGCCATCATCAAAGAACGCCAAGCCTTTGTCGCAGAATTTACGGGCAAAACATTGGAGCATGTTCCGCAATATTCATTCGACCCACATATCACCAAAGGCAATATTGAGCATTTCATCGGGGTGGCACAAATCCCAATCGGATGCGCGGGTCCCATTCATATCAATGGTGAACACGCCAAAGGGGAGTTTATTGTGCCGATGGCGACCAGCGAGGGGACATTGGTGGCATCATACAATCGGGGCATTAAGGTGATTAACCTGAGTGGTGGCGCACGATGCACCGTCGTCGGTGATGCCATGCAACGCGCCCCTGTGTTTGTGTTCAATAATGCGTTGGAGGGGCGCGAATTTTTGAAATGGGTGAATGACCACATTGATAAAATCCGCACCGAAGCCGAATCAACATCGAGTGTGGCAAAATTGCAATATATTGACCCCTATTTGGCAAATAAATTTGTGTTTTTGCGTTTTAATTATTCAACAGGCGATGCGGCGGGGCAAAATATGGTCGGACGTGCCACCTTTGCCGCGTGTAGTTGGGTCTTAGACCACTATCCCGAACCGATTCAACATTTTTATTTGGAATCGAATTTTGCCACCGACAAAAAAGCCTCTCAGGTGAATATCATGCGGACACGCGGTAAACGTGTGACCGCCGAAGCGACCATCAAGCGCGATGTGCTGAATCATGTGATGCGTGTTGAACCATCCAGCTTGCATAATCATTCCAAAGTGGCAAATGTCGGCGCATTTTTGTCGGGTGCGAATAACAATGGGTGTCATTCGCCCAATGCCATCACCGCGATTTTTATCGCAACCGGTCAAGATGTGGCGAATGTGGCTGAATCATCGGCGGGTGTGGTGTATACCGAATTGACTGATGAAGGTGATTTGTATATTTCCATCACCATCCCTTCATTGATTGTGGCGACATACGGTGGGGGAACTGGGCTGGCGACACAGCGCGAATGTTTAGAATTGATGGATTGTTATGGGCGGGGCAGGGTGAACAAACTGGCAGAAATTATTGCGGGGGTGGTGTTGGCGGGCGAATTGTCGCTGGCATCTGCCATTTCATCATCCGATTGGGTATCCAGCCACGAACAATATGGACGGAATCGCTAGTATTTATCAGATAGTAGGGCGCGATGAAATTGCGCCCTTATCCCTATTGTAAAGGTATATAGCAGAAAATGGGCTTTACTTACTATAAAACGATGTTGATGATTGCCGAAACAACAGTTTTATCATGGGATGACTTTTTCGAGATGCTAAAGGCAGAATTTATCAATAACCCTGCTAAAATTGTTGAAAAAATGAGCGATAAACAGATTCAAATTCGCTATAAAACATGGGTTTTCAATTTATATTGGGAAACACAACCCCATGTATTGGAAGAATCACAAGAAATTGCACAGATATTTGCAAAAAATCGCCCAGATAAAGATATTATTGGCAAATGTCATCGGCGTATCACCACTGCATCAAATCCAGACCCTGATATGGAATATTTTAACGATTATGTTTATGTGTTGCAGGTGTTTGAGCGAATCCCTGATAGCTATATTTTTGATAATCAAGCAGGGCATGTTTATAAATCCACCGAAAGCCCACCTGCATAATTATGAGCTATGATTCACCATCACCCCAATCGCCTTCTTCCCAGCCCAATAAATCGCTCATCAATACCCCGCCTAAATTTTCTTTGGGCAATTTGTTCAAATACTTCTCGGTGATGGCGATGCTACTATGACGCAATAACTGGCTGATTTTTTCAATCGG
Source organism: Anaerolineae bacterium (assembly GCA_025454675.1). Lineage (GTDB taxonomy): Bacteria > Chloroflexota > Anaerolineae > Aggregatilineales > Phototrophicaceae. The sequence goes on from JALONZ010000030.1 coordinate 3,999, forward strand.
CACACCCGCATTGAACAACGCGCCCGCCACAGAACGGCGTAAATCGTGCGGGGCAACATGGTCTATGCCTGCATATAACGCACAGTCGCCGACCACGCGCCAAATGCCATCGGTAGATAAGCCTGTCTTGCCAATCTTTCCCCCTTTCCAGATGCGCCGCAGGATGTGACTATTGCGGTCTGGTGTGGACAGTTTTCGCCACGATTCCAGCGCATTCATCACAGAACGGGGCAGGTCAATGGTGGCGGTTTTGCGCCCCTTGCCATGCACGCGCAACACAGGGCGGTTATTTTGGGCGGTGATGTCTGACCATTTCGCCACCGATAATTCTTCACGGCGTAGCGCGAGGGTGCATAACATGGTCATGATTAACACATTGCGCTGGGCTTGCGATTCATGTTTGGCAATTCCCCGACTGGCTTGGAGCATGGCGTGAATTTCGTCAATCGAAAGCCATTTGCCCGGTCGTTGACCCTCCTCAGCGCGGGGAATCCGCACCCGACTGAGTGATGCAACGGTGTAATCATCCAACCAACCCGCTTCTGCCAATAAATCGGCGAGGGTCATGATGGCGGCGCGTGCCTGATTCAATGCCTGTTTATGTTGCTCATTATTGACCAACATGCCTAACCAAGCGCGGACTTGGGGCGGGGTGAGGGCTTTTTGCAAAATAGGGACGGGGAGCGCCATCATGCGTTTGATACGCTCCCCGCCTGTGGTCGGATTCATCCCCGCCACATTCACCAAAAAGGTATCCACCCACCGAAAATAAGCCCGTTGGGTATGGGTGCTACTGGCACGACCGGGTAATGCCAACATAAAATTAAATGTCAGGTCGTTAAGGTCTGTACTCAGTTGATTTTCTTGGCGTGGGATGATGATATTGGACATGAGCTACTCGCTAATAACAATTTCAAACGGGTCTAAAGTGGCAGATGTCCACATGGCGGGTCCAGGGTAGCCAAAATGCACTTCACCACTGGCGCTACCTGTCACACTGAGCGCATCTGCTGAATTTGCCACGAGGGTGATGACCACCTCCCAACTATTTCGCGTTACCGCACTCAGGATAGTTATGGCGTTCAAATTCGATTCAAATGTGTAGTCTGATGGCACGGCGGGATTATAACTCAGGGCTAATGTCTCGCCTTTGATGTTGCTGATGATGAAATTATATGAAGGCATCCCTAAATCAATCGCCCGCACATATATTTGGAACGTCTCGCCGACTTTGGGTGTGGTGGATGTGACGCAATAGGCTAAATGGGTATCAATTTGTCCGCCAACCGCATTTGGATTCATCGGGTCGGGTATCCTTGTTGGCGCGGTGACGGGTGGTTGGCGCACTGTGATTACACATGGCACATTTTCGGCTTGAGGTGTGGGGAATGGGGTGGGTGTTGGGTTATCAAAATTCAGGGTAGGCGTGGGTGTTGCTTCTATGATGGGTGGGGTTATCATGATTGCTGTTGGTGCGGGTCCGTCAGGATAGACGGGTAAAATATCCATGTCAGATAAACCGACACAGCCACCAAACAATAGTAAAAAGATGAAAATCAGTGTCGCCATATACATATCTCCTAGTGTCTACCGCGTCGGATGACTGCCCATACAAAACGCGGGAGGCGGGTCATCCGACCAATGCGAGACGGTTGCAAATACAACCGATACAACCATTCTAGCCCATTTTTTTGCATCCAAATGGGCGCTCTGGGTACGATTCCCGCGATAAAATCGAATGAGCCACCAATCCCCATCGCCATTTTGCAGGTTAGGCGGGGTAAATTCCTAGCAATCCATAAATCTTGTTTGGGCGCACCATACGCCACCAGCAAAATATCTGCCCCGCTATCATTGACCATCTGTACAATCGCTTCTTCCTCATCAGGCGATGGACTGCCCGCATAAACCCCTACAATGTGCAAATTCGGATGCTTTTCGCGTAGCACATCCGCCGCCTTTTGTGCCACCCCATCCGCCGCGCCCAGAAAAAACAATTTCCAACCGCGTTCACTCGCTTCTTGGGCAATGCGTGGTACACCATCCGAGCCTGTCACCCGTTGCGGGAGCGGTTCACCGAGTCGTTTGGATGCCCATAACAACCCAACCCCATCAGGCACACAAATTGAGGCGCGTTTTAATACCCCTGCAAAAATGGTATCTTTTTGGGCAATCATCATAAATTCGGGATTCACCGTACAGACATGATGTGTGAATGTCGCATTTTTGACCCATGAATCAAGTTGTTCCATCCATTGGTCATAGGTGATGCCATCCACAGGCAAGCCCAAAATGGTTTGGCGTTTCCATGTGCGGGTATCATCCGCCACAGCATTTTCTTGTTGCACACGGGTGAATGGTGTTTTATCACTTGTCAGGTGTGTTTCGACGGCACCCAAAACATGCTGAGGGGTGATGAGTTTCATACACGTCCGCGCAACACATCCTTCGCGTGCGCCGATGCCATGCCCCACATAACTGCACGGGCTACATTCCGACCCACTCCGCAAAATAATCGTCTTGCCGTTGGGCGACCATGCGCCCCATGCTTGATGATTGCTGGGTCCGAATAGCGCGACTATTGGCACACCTGTGGCAGATGCGAGGTGCATCACCCCGCTATCCGCGCCGATATACACATCGGCATCAGCAATCACACCCGCCAATTCCGCGAGGCTGGTTTGCCCTGTCAGATTGACGGCGGGCGCGGTCATACAGGCTTCTACTGCCAGCCCATCATCACTTTTTCCGCCAACCAAGACGATTTGCGCGTGATAACGCTGATGCAATTCATCCGCCACCTGTGCGAATGCTTCCACATCCCAACGCCGTGCGAGGCTATAGCCCCCGCTCCCCGCGTGAATGACAATCCGTTTCTGATGTGGATTTTTTGGCAAGGGGGAACTGCCCATTTGCACTTTGGTGGGATAATCGGCACTTTTTCCGCCCAATAACCCGACTAATTCCAGCCAATATTGCGCCTCATGTTTTGCGCCAAAGCCATCATCGCGGATGCTATCGGTCAAAAACCAGCCGTTGCCATTTTGCAAGCCATACCGCTTTTTGGCACGACTGGCGAAGGCAATCATGGCGAATTTAATTGTGCCGAGTCGCAAAGTGAAATGACGGAAGAATATCACCGCATCATACTGGTGCTTGCGGAGTGAGGCGATGACGCGCAAATTTTTGGGTTTGAGGAATGCGGTTGAACTGTTGAATTGGGCGCGGTCAAAGGTGATGATGTCATCTACCAAGCCCATATTCATCACCACAGGCGCGGCGTGTGAGGTCGCTATCAGGGTGATGTGTGCATCAGGATGTGCTTCACGCAAGGCGGTCATGGCGGGCGTGGTGACGATGAGGTCGCCTATATCGCCTGTTTGGACGATTAAAATACGGGTCATATAGACATCTTCCCCCATCCCTGACCCTTCCCCCATCGAGTAGGGGAAGGGAATGAGGTAAAAACAATCTTTATTCCCCCTCTCCATGCAATGGGGAGGGGGCTAGGGGGTGGGGATAGAATAATCATTTTTCTGCTACCATCTCCAGAATTTTTAGCACCTGTTCGGCGGCGCGTTCCCATGAAAATTGTTGATAGCGAATGACTCCTTTTTGGCGCAAAGTGTCGCGCAAATTCGCATCCTCATTCATCTGATGGAGTGCATTCACCAATTCATCCACATCACTCGGATTCACCAGCAGGGCAGAATCGCCTGCCACTTCGGGGCAACTGGATGTGGTGCTGGTGATGACAGGCGTACCGCATCCCATTGCTTCTAAAATGGGGAAGCCAAATCCTTCATATAACGATGGAAAGACCAACGCCCGCGCATGGGCATATAACGCGCCTTTATCGGCTTCGTTAATGTATCCCAGCCAATGGATACCCTCACCCTCTAGCCACGCTTCATCGAATAACCAACCTTTTGCGCCTGCAAATATTAAATTCGGTGGATTTTGTGCGGTTTGTCGGAATTGGCGATAGGCTTGGGTTATCAGGCTGATATTTTTGCGCGGTTGCATCGTGCCGATGAATAAAAAATACGGATTTTGCAATGCGGGATGATTGGGTAATTCGCCGATGGCTAATTTTTCGGTGGCGGGATAGACCACATTGATTTTTTTGGCGGATGTGCCATAAAACTGCGTTAAATCGGAGGCAGTCGCTTGGCTATCGGCTAAAACCTGCGATGCACGCCACGCACTATAACGAGTGGTGAGGTCTAAATACAAGCGTCCGCGTGATGGATGGGCATGTGGGAACTTTTTATAGCCCAAATCATGCACCGTGACCAATGCGCGACTGGGGAAGAAAAAAGGCAAAGTATGGGCGGGTACGAATACCACATCGGGACGACTCCGCCACAATTCCCATGCGAAACGGATATGTGTCCACATGCGCCGAAACGGGATAATATGTGTTTTTACCAACGGGCTAGACGGGAATAAATCAGGGGGGGGGGCATCCCGAAAATACAGGTGAATTTCGTGTTGGGTATTGGCGCGTATGAGGGCATGAATCAGCGCACGCGCATAATATTCTGTGCCTGTGGTTTTGGTGATGGTCGTCTTGCTGGCATCAATCGCAATGCGGAGCATGGGCTAACCACGCCGTTTGAATAGGGCAGGGATGAATAATATCACTGCGATGATGCCCAAAATGATATATCCATATTGATTGATGAGTGGCATGATGCTGGTCGGCAAAAATCCCGCCGTGAATACGAATCCAGATATGCCCATGATAATGAGCAATATACCCGTGAATAAACCTTGTGGTGTGCCTTTGGGGGATAACCACCCACTCAAAATGACCGATGCGCCCCATCCACACAATAAGAGGGGCAAGCCGTTCACATTCCACTCGGTTTGAGGCAACACGGTTAAAATCCCTGCTGTAGACCCAATCATCAGCGCCAAAAAGAGTGCGCCCCGCGCCCATCTGCCATTGGCAAGCCATACCAGCAGGAGCAATACGCAAATTCCGCCAACCGCCAAAATGCTGACCATGCCCGTATTGACCGATTCCGCGCCTGTGATGAGCAAAAAGGTTAGCCCCGCGCCGATTGCCATCAATGCCAACGCAGGGATGACGGACGGCATTTGTCCGCGTTCTAATGTGAATAGGGGTGGGCGGGGAAAATCCGATTCAAACATAGGGGGCGCGGTCTCTTTGGGAATAGATTGAGTCGTCCCAGAAACTTGCGCGACTTCGTTGGTATCGGTGATGAGTGCGCTCAGGTTGGCGACAGAAGCCAGCGCCGATTCAATATCCAAATCATCCGAAAAGAGGGATACATCATCTAATTCAGGCTCATTAGAGATAGCCTCAATCACCGATTCATCAGGCGTTTCGGCAGATTCTGATACGATTGGGTTATCCACCGATTCATCATCAGTGGGTGTATTTTGGGGTTGGGTATTTTTTTCGTCATCCATGCCTCATATTGTGGCGATTTTTTGGCGATTGTGCAAGGATGGACTGAAATTTGCTACTTGCGATGACACGAAATTTTTCATATACTAAATAAAGTTCAGTGGCGATGTAGCCAAGTGGTAAGGCAGAGCTCTGCAAAAGCTCCATCCACGGGTTCGAATCCCGTCGTCGCCTCCATCGTATCAACAACAAAGGCGCATGATGTTGCGCCTTTTTGCATAAATAGGCATGATATATCATGCCTCATATACAACCAATTTAACAACACAATTAGCCTTTTTGACCTCACCCCCTGCCCCCTCTCCAATTTGGAGAGGGGGACAAACCTGTCATTTTGCGGTGAAAAGTCCCCTCTCCGTTTGGGAGAGGGGACTTAGGGGTGAGGTTGTTTTTAAGCACGGATTTAACAAAATGAATAAAAAATTACCCCCAAAACCGATTCAAAATCCGCCCAAACAACCCGCACAACCACCGATTCCACCCTTGCCCAATTACACCTTATCTACTGTTTGCCCCAATTGTGCATCGCCAACAATTCGGCGAGCGTGCAAAGTGCGCTGTGAAAAATGTGGTTTTATGTGGGATTGTAGCGAATTATAACCTCATCCGAGTTTGGTCTTGGCGGCGTATTGCACCATATTCACGATGCCCATCAACCCCTGACCCTTGCCCATCGCCACTTCACGCCCAAAAATGGTGAACACAATATCACTTTTTACATTGGCAACTGCTTCTACGGGCTGATTACTCAGCGATTCGGCTAAAATCACACTCAGCGCCATCGCCGATAGCCCCTGCGGATTCAACACATCAAAATAATATTTTTGCGTGCCGTCTGGTTGGTCAACTGCCCATACATACGCATCCGATTCGCACATCTGCACATGATTTGCTTCGGAATGCGGACGGGTCGAAATTTCGGCTCGGAATGCGGACGGGTCGAAATTTCGGCAGGGACGCGCACATCGGCGAATCGGTCGGCAATTTCAATCAAATATTCGGCGCGTTCATGACGGTCGGTGATGGCAGAAAAATCGGTGAGCAAGGCTTGTAATTTGGCGGGTGTATTACTCATTTGTTTATCCTCTATCGCATATATCAGAAAGGGCGCAACACTGTGCGCCCTTAAACATTATATTGGGTAAATTATCCAGATTGTAGGGACGGCATTTTTGCCGTCCGCAGTCTAATCTGGTTATTAGACATTTTTTTCGATGGGAACACCCACCGAATTGCCCCATTCTGTCCAGCTACCATCATAATTACGGACATTTTTGTAGCCCAGCAAATAGGTGAGTACAAACCAGCTATGGCTACTGCGTTCACCGATACGGCAATAGGCGATGATGTCATCGGTGGGTTTTAAGCCTTTTTCACCTTCATAAATGGCACGCAGTTCATCACTGGTCTTGAATGTGCCGTCATCAGGATTAATGGCACGCGCCCACGGCACACTTTGCGCCCCAGGGATATGACCACCGCGCAATGTCCCTTCTTGGGGATAATTGGGCATGTGGAGCAATTCACCGGTAAATTCTTGTGGGCTACGCACATCCACCAATGGTTTTTGCGCTTTGATGTGTTCCAACACTTCGGCACGGAAGGCGCGAATGCGAGCATCATCACGGTCTTGTGCTACATAGGTGGTGGCGGGGTATTTGGGGACTTCACGGGTCAGGTCACGCCCTTCTTTTTCCCATTTTAAGCGACCACCATCCATAATTTTGGCGTTGGTGTGTCCGAAGAGTTGGAATACCCAAAAGGCATAAGTCGCCCACCAATTATTTTTATCTCCATAAAAGACGATGGTCGTGTCTTTGGTCACACCGATGCGCGACAACAGGGCTTCAAATGCGGGTTTTTGGATGTAATCGCGTAACACGGGGTCATTGAGGTCTTGTGTCCAATCCACTTGCACCGCGCCAGGGATGTGTCCACTGGGGTAGAGTAGGGGGTCTTCATTCGATTCGACAATCCGCACATTGGGATTGTTGAGATTTGCCGCCACCCAATCGGTAGAGACCAACACATCCGCATGGACATAACCACGTTCTGCAATATCGGGCATTACTCACTCCTGTTATATGACTTGTCTAATCGGAAAAGTTTACACCATAAACGATAGCATAGGGGTGTATGATGCGTCAAGGCATTTATATATGAGTTGTGTTAAAAATGGGATATTTCATCTTATAATAGATAACAGGTTATAGGAGCAAACGATGTCTATCAAAACAATCCCAATCTATGAAGAAGTATATTAGTTTTTGATTTCTGCACCCACCCCACAAGCAATCATTGATTTCCGTGTATCTGATGGGACGCAAATGCGTGTGGGTGAGCTATTAACCAAGAATCGTGAAGGTATGTTGACTGTGGATGAACGGGCAGAATTAGACCAGTTTGAACAGATTAACCACCTGATGAGTATGATGAAAATTTATGCACGGAAATCCTAATCTACCATTTCCTAGATTGAATAAGATAAAGCCTTGTTTCAACATTATCGGGATGATTTATTTGCAAAATTCTCACAGTGACACGCCCAATAGCTGTTTTACCAATGATTTTCCCCGCTTTTAATTCAAAATGGTCAGCCCATTCATCTCTACGTGGATGAAACAGGGGGGGTAATTCCCCTGTTTCAAAATCATAAGAAGCTATTTGACCACTTTTAGTAGAATTGCATTGAAAACATGCCCAAGCCAAGTTATCTTCATCATTATCCCCACCGTGAAAGACAGGAATAATATGGTCAACATGATGTGGATATACACTTACAGCATCAGGCTTTTTGCAATATTCACATCGCCCATTTGCCCTTTCACGAATTTTTTGTCGCACTGAGGCAGAGTATCGCTGACTCATGAGTTTAGTTCTGCCATTGCCCGTGCTTTTAGGCGAGACATAATGCGGTCAAAATAAATCATCTGCTCAAATTCGTGTTGCTCTTCTGTTGATAGCATATTTTGGGCATTTTTTTCGAGTAATTCACGCGCTCTTTCTTGTTCAGCATCACTCAGTTGAAACGCCAATAATTGCTCTGGTGTTGCTTTTTCTGCCAGATAATCTATCAATTGTTGATACGCATTAATCACAACAGACATCGTATAAACCTCACAACTGCACGTAACTATTCTCCGCCAAGATGAAGCGGTGTGTGGATGGGATGATATGATTGGCAGATGTCACCACGCTATTATCGGCAATCAGGCTGGAATCTACCTGCATGATGATGCTGGCTTCAATCTCGCTATTTTCCACCGTCACATTATCCCCAATAGACGTATACGGTCCGATGTAGCTATTTTTGATGACCACATTATCCCCCAAAATCACGGGACCGCGGATGACACTATCAATCACTTGGGTATCTTTGCCCAAAATCACACGACTCGAGACTTCTGATTTTTCGGTGATATGCACGCCTTCGGGTTTGGGTGTGAAGGGCATATCCCCCAGCACGAATTGATTGGCTTCGATAATCGCATTCGGTTTG
>JALONZ010000544.1 GCA_025454675.1 Anaerolineae bacterium
ATGTCCGTTTCGCCCAATAAATCTAATTCTCGAACTGTGATAACTTCGATGCCTTTTGCGCGAAGTTGTGATGCGACGGCAATTTGCATATTTTCATCAAGGTAAAAGCGGATTTTCGTTGCCAATTTTTGCCTCTTTTGCCTTTTGGATATATTCATCATCCTCAATTAAGGCAGAATCTATTTCTGTTTGATGGTCATAATAATATGCCAATGCCGCATATACCTGTGAAAGGGATAACCCATAATTATCGGCGATTGCTTCAATTGTGTATTCGTGATAATTTTTGAGTGCCACAATATCCATCACACGAATACCTGTGCCTGCAATCACAGGGCGACCCGCGCGGATTTTGGGGTCTACAGCGATGTATTCTTGAATCACAATATTCATCAAAAAATCCTTGTATCTCTTTTCCCACGATTATAACATGATTTACCCCTAACGGTTTATGGAATACCCACCTTGTGCTAAAATAAAAAGAGAATTTCACTTATCTATAGCGAGGCGTTATGAGCCAATCAGACATCGAAATTGTTGAACGGCGTAGGACTTTCATTCGCGTGGGGTTGTTTTTTGTCATCATCGGCACGATGCCATTTTATTTGCTCGGCTTTATTTTGTGGGGGACAACACCTGACCCGCAAGCCGAAACGCGAATTGCTACGCAAACACCCCAAACCACGCCCATTAGTAACCCAACCACCACCACACCCCTCCCAACCTTAACACTGTTGCCCGTCTCGACCCTTTCGCCATTGGGACCAACACCTGGTCAATTTATCCCACCGCCGATTATTCGCACGAATACCCCCTTACCACCAGTATTCATCCCAACATCGACAACTGCGCCAACCCTTACACCGTTCCCATCGGCGACACCCTTCCCGACCAATACGAATATTCCGGTGATTCCGACTTTTACGCCGATTCCGCCAACACCATTACCACCACCATCGGACACGCCGTTGCCACCGCCTAGCGATACACCGCCACCACCAGAGACGACTGCATCGCCGTGATGCTTACAACAAAATCACCCCCATCCCCAACCCTTCCCCCACTTCGTAGAGGAAGGGAGTAAGGTAAAAACAGTTGCAAATCCCCCTCTCCATGTAATGGGGAGGGGGTTAGGGGGTGGGGTGAACGCCTTAATTTGCTGTATATGGGGCTATTCCCAAATAAATTATTTTGTAAGGGCGCAACATGTTGCGCCCTCAATTTACAAAGGAGTGAAAAATTTTGTTGAACATTAAAGAACATTTGAAAACCCTGACGGAAGCGCACGCGCCATCAGGACATGAAGCACCCATCCGCGCTATTTTGCGCGAGGCTTGGCAGGATTATGTAGATGAATTTGCGACTGATAAATTGGGAAGCCTCATCGGGGTAAAATATGCCACCAACCCGCAAAATCCACCGCGCAAAATCATGCTTGCCGCCCACATGGATGAAATTGGGATGATGGTGGGGGGGATTGTAGATGGTTTCATCCGCGTGCATCGGATTAGTGGGGTAGATAACCGTGTGTTGCCCGCGCAGTCGGTCATCGTGCATAGCAAACAACCCCTCCGCGGATTGGTCGCATCCAAACCCCCGCACTTGCTCACCGAAGCTGATAAAAAGAATTATCCCAATTTTGAAGAATTGCTGATTGATGTTGGTTTACCCGCCGAAACGGTGAATGAACTGGTGCAAATTGGCGATTTAATCACGATGGACGCGCCTTTATACGAATTGAATGGCAAACGGTTGGCGGGTAAGGCGATGGATGACCGCGCATGTGTGGCGATTGTTACCTATGCGCTGGATATGTTGGCGGGGATGGCGCATACATGGGATGTTTATGCGGTTGCGACTGTCCAAGAGGAAACAGGCTTACACGGCGCACGTACCGCCGCCCAAATGATTCGCCCTGATGTGGCGATTGCGCTGGATGTGTGTTTTGCGGAACAACCGGGCGTGGATGCGGATGATGCGACCGAAATGGGTGGCGGACCCGCGATTGGCATGGGTGCAAATTTCCATGACAAATTGCGCTTGTCAATCCGCGATGTTGCCAAACAATATGAAATCAAATATCAAGATGAGGCTATCCCTGCCGCCAGTGGCACAGACGCATGGGCGACCCAAGTGGCGAATGAAGGGATTCCATCTGCGCTCCTCAGTTTGCCCCTCCGCAATATGCACAGCCCGATTGAGACGATTGATTTAACCGATATTGAGCGCACAGGGCGGTTACTCGCCTTATTCATTGCGGGGTTGCCCGCCGACTTTTTGGCGACCATTGAATGGGATGAACTCAAAGAGGATGCAAAATGACGATGCAGTATTTACAAGCCTTATCCGAAGCGGTTGGCATATCGGGTCAAGAAGATGCCGTCCGCAAAATTATTTTAGATGCCATTCGTGGGCATGTGGATGCCATCCGCATAGATGCGCTAGGGAGCGTCCTCGCGGTGAAGCGCGGTACGAATGGGGATAATTTGCCCCGTGTGATGTTGGCGGCGCATATGGATGAAGTCGGGTTTATGGTGACAGGGTTCGATAGTAACGGACTCATCCGCTTTACGCCAATTGGTGGGGTAGATGAACGTATTTTACCCGCGTTGCGCGTCAAAATTGGGACGGACGGCGTGAATGGGGTCATCATCTGGACACCGATTCATAAAAATCGTGACCAAAAAATTGTCAAGCAGGGGAGTTTACGCATTGATATAGGCGCGACCAATAAAGACGGCGCGA
>JALONZ010000545.1 GCA_025454675.1 Anaerolineae bacterium
GATGAGTGTGTATTTAATACCCGCTAAATCCGATGATTCTGGGGCGGTGGGTTTATCTTCAATGCGGGCGGTCATGGGTGGCAATTTGGCTTTGACGTGCGACTCATACCGTTGTGCTTCATCCAAAATGGCATCTACATGATGTAATTTGACGGCAACGGTTGCATCCTCTTGTTGGTCGGGACGAATGGGCGTTACGACCAGCAATGTCGCTTGGCTATAGCCACCTGTGAGCCGATATTCCACGCGAATTTGGGTGTAATCGGCAAACATGCGCCGAAGCACAAATAATTGCTCTTTGGTGAGCATTTCATCTCGGTTAAAGCCTGCGCCAAACTCGACTTTGACATAGGCTTGTTGGGTTTCGCTATTGAGGGTGTAATTTTGTGCCATATTGCGAAGTGCGCCAAAATCGGTGATACCTAATGCGCGAATAACACGCAATGGGACGCTATCGCGCTCGTCTAGCATAGCGATGAGCAAATCACGCTCATACACTTCATCGCGTCCTGCTTCCATCGCAATATCATAGGCGATATTTTCTAAGACTTTGACGCGGGGTGTATTGGGGATGCCTGCCCAAAGGCGTTGTTTGCTTCCTTTGCCTGTTTTGCGACGAATGGCATCAATGACATATTCGGGTGCTAACCCAAATTCCTGCATGATTTTGCCTGTTAAACTGCCACGAATTTCGAGTAGTGCGATGAATAAATGCTCTACACCCACAAAAAAGTGGCGCATTTTGAAGGCTTCTTGTCTTGCACCGATGAGAATATCTCTGTAAGGAATATTTGGCATGTTCTACTCGATTACCTGAATACGCAACCATGTGCGACCCACGCGAAATAACTGTTCTTCTTCAATCCCGATTGTGCCTTTAATGGGTTGGTCATCAAAAAAATCTTGTGCATTTTCAATAAAAGTACCGTTGGTGCTATCACAATCTTGAAGCCACCACCGGTTATTTTTCCAAATGATAAACGCATGAAACCGCGACACATAGGTATCATTGCGTAAGCACAGGTCATTTTCTTCTTTGCGACCAATGCTAATTTGCCATGCGTCTTCTGCTGATTGACCATCGCCTTGTGATGGGTCATAGGTAAGGGTTGTCCCATCTTCTGACCCGCTCATAATCATAACATTGAGTTTCATATCTTTATGCAACTCCATTCTATGTACTTTATCAGTATAGCGCATTTTAGAATTTTTGGGGAAATGATTGATTTATTTTTTATTTTGTGCTACTGTGTATCTATTGTAAAACTCTTATCCAGAGCGGTGGAGGGAACGGCCCTACGAAACCGCGGCAACCACCCCTTGTAACAAAGGGGGGCAGGTGCCAACTCCGACGGCGGAAAGTCTGCTGACAGATGAGAGCGTATCGTGAATCTTTACATACCTTGTAAAGGTCACAAGACGCTAAGTCTCTTTAATCATAAAGGGACTTTTTGTTTGCAGAGTATACCCTTTGCCGAATTTTGGATGAGTTGCCAAAATTCGGCGTTGTGTTTATATGGTGAAATTGAGGAAAATGAGGAATTTTTAACACAATGGGAACACTCAGTGAAATTGGTTCTGATACAGATACAAACGAAGTGAAAACAATCAAACCACGATGTGCTAACGGGCATAGCACCCGTGCGGTACACGGTGGGGTTAAGCGTCGCAAAGCCTACAATGCCTTGCATACGCCAATTGTGCAAACGGCAACCTACACCTTTTCGGATACCCAAGATTTAATTGATTTTATGGAGAGTAAGACATGGGGCGATGGTCATGAACGCGAGGAATATGGGCGTTATGGCAATCCTACCGTGTCGGCAGTCGAATCGCGCCTTGCCGCTTTAGATGGTGGCGAAGATGCCGTTTTATATTCATCCGGTATGAATGCAGTCACATCTATTTTATTGTCGGTATTGCCTGCTGGGGCGCATATCGTCATGACGAGTGATTGCTATCGGCGGACGCGCCAATTTTGTCAAACGTTCCTCAAGCGATTTGGTATTGAGACGACTGTCGTCCAAAATGGTGATTATGATGCCCTAGAAGCGGCGATTATCCCCAAAAAGACACGATTCATCATCTCTGAAAGTCCTACTAACCCCTATTTGCGGATTGCTGATTTGGAACGTATCGCCTATTTAGGTCAGCAATATCGTGTGATGACGCTGATTGATAGCACTTTTGCCACACCGATTAACCAACGCCCGATTGAGTGGGGGATTGATTTTGTGGTGCATAGCGCCACCAAATATTTATCGGGGCATAATGATTTGTTGGCAGGTGTGATTGTGGGACGCAAAGACCGCATGAAAGCCTTGCGCGATGCCAGAGGGGTATTAGGTGGGGTGGTAGACCCGCAAAATGCCTTTTTATTGGATAGAGGGATTAAGACGCTCGGTGTGCGTGTGCGCCAACAAAATGCCAATGCGTTGGCAGTGGCACAATTTTTGGAAGCACATCCCAAAATTCAACGGGTATGGTATCCTGGTTTAGAGTCGCATCCTGACCATGATATCGCGGTTGCTCAGATGGAAGGATTTGGCGGAGTAGTGAGTTTTGAGGTGGATGGTGATTTGGAACGTACCGCAAAATTCATTGATGCGGTTCAAATTCCGTATATTGCGCCCAGTTTGGGCGGTGTAGAAAGCCTGATTGAGCAACCCGCGTTGATGAGTTTTTATGAAAAGACCACAGAAGAACGGTTAGCAATTGGCATCAAAGATAATTTGGTGCGGTTT
>JALONZ010000031.1 GCA_025454675.1 Anaerolineae bacterium
AACGTACATTATTGCGCCCTTACGCGATTAGGTATGCTGTGTAGGGGCATGATAGTTCATGCCCTCACAATTGCCCTAATAATAGTATTGGTCGGATGCACCCTAGAGGCGACACCCATCCCCACACCCGATATTCCGCGTGTGCAATTCATCGCGCCCGCCAATAATAGCCGTGTGGTGAATGGGACAGATTTAACAATTGACCTATTCGCCCAAGATAGTACATTGGGGGTCGCCAAAATCGAATTTTATGCCGATGGTAGCCTGATTAAAGAGGCATCGTTGCCCAATTATGATGTGCAAACCGATTTTCGCGTGCAGGTCAATTGGTTAGCTAGTGGCTTAGGGTTTCATGCCCTATCTGCCATTGCCTATCGTCCTGATGGTACACCGAGTAATGAAGCCTTTTTGAGTATTGAAGTGGTTGATGGGTAATAAAAAATGACAACACTCCAACGGATTGATTACCGCCCTAGTTATGAAAATTTATCCCCCGAAGAAGAATTGCAATTGCGCCGTCATTTCACCGCCTATGGCGCGGAATTGATTATTGATGGCATTGTCATTCGTTGGGAACATATTGATGAGGTCGAAGTGGCACTCGCACCGCGCGGAAACGGATTGGCGGGGTGGCTGGTGAAAAAGATGGTACTACACGATGTGCAACGCTATCATGTGGGGGTGTATTTTGGCTCATTAGAAGCCATTTTGCCCAATATCACCCTGAATATGGTCAAGCATGTCCTCGAAAATATCGCATTTTATGCGCCCAAGCCCATTCGTTATACGGGTCCCGAAAATATTGTGCGCCTGAGCGAGATTTGAAGATGTATCATTTGCACAGGTTTATCGGTTTGTGTGTAAGGGCGCAACATGTTGCGCCCTTACATTTATGGTTTATGATTGGCATTATTTTATTATCAGCCTGCACATCATCCCCCGCCCCAACACCCGAAATACCCCCCAACATCGCAAACCCAACACCCATCGGAGCGCGGTTATTGATGCGTGCCGAACAATCGGAATCGCCCGCCGTTGCATGGATGGATGATGCCATTTTGGTCACATGGATAGGCACAGATGATTTGGATATTCGTCATTTTGCCCAATGGAAATTTGGCGATAGTTGGCAAAATCCGCAAGCCCTGCCCTTGCTCACCAACCGCCCATATGCCCAGCAATTGGTCGTGACCACCGATAATATCGCCTATTTATTTTGGCTGGATGCGTTGCCGAATTTTCCTGCATCACAATTTGTCTGGTATGCCCCCATCAGCGAGGATTATAGTATCAATCCGGGCGCATTGGCATTATCCAACACCGAAACCGCCGAATTTACCGCATTAGCCGATGCAAATGGCACGATATGGGTGGTTTGGCGCGGGGGCGTGGTCGCTGAACCCACCCTGTATGCCCAAATGATAGATTCGCTCGGCAGACCACGCTTCACAACCAACCTACTCGAAAATGCCACACATCCCGTTTTAATCCGCGATGCCGATGGAAACGCATGGTTATTTTGGCTCAGTGAAGGGACACTGTGGCGCGGACGCTGGGATGCGGGGGCAGTCAGCGATAACACACCGATTGGGTTATCAGTCGGGTTAGGCGCGGGGGATTGGCTAGAAGCGTTCAAAATCGGGGTCGCAGGCGATGAAGCATTCGCGTTTTGGCATGTCAGTCGGCGCGATGGCACAACCGAATCGTATTGGTCATATGGCAAGTTGGATGGGTCAACATGGGGCGCAAATCCGCCGATGAAGCACGATGCAACATGGCTCACACCAAATCAATTGGTGAATGATGATTTATTTGCGGTGGGTGTAATGCTGAATCCAACCCCAGAATTACGCATTTATCAATGGACGGGGGATGATTGGTGGACAAAACGCGGGGGGATAAGCCTGTCATCGGGGCTATTTCGTCATCCGACATGGTTACGGCGTAGCGATGAAGAAAGCATCCTCACATGGGCGCAACCGAATGGGATAAGCGCCGAGTTGTGGCTGTTGGGTGGGGATTAGTGGTTATAAAACCCTATTTGACGAAACACATCACTTATGCTACTATGTGGGTGTATTTATTCCCACAAATCCACAGTTATTTTTTGATACCATCTCTAGTTGAAACAATAACCCCAACAGTGTATTTAGTACATTTGATGGTTCTCCGTATACATCACAACCATTTTACGTTATCACTTCCTGAAAGGAGTCTGGCGGCGATTATCCTCGTTGCAGTATAAATCAAGTCATGGACATATCAACATTAGAAGATAGAACACTCGATGAATTACGCCAATTAGCGCGTGAAAGTAATGCCATCCCCCGTTATAGCCGAATGAAAAAACAAGATTTAATCCTCGAATTGCTCCGTGTAGATGCAGAACGGCGTGGCTTAAAATTGCGCGGTGGCGTGTTAGAAGTCATGGATGATGGCATTGGCTTTTTGCGTGCCGAAAAATATTTGCCCGGTCCCAATGATGTGTATGTGAGCCAAGCGCAAATTAAACGCTTTAACCTCCGTACTGGGGATGTCGTCATTGGGCAAGTGCGCCCACCCAAAGATTCAGAAAAATATTATGGCTTGTTGCGTGTAGATGCCGTCAACGGGCTAAATCCAGAAGAAATTAAGCGTCGCATCAATTACGAAGACTTAACCCCCATCTTCCCCTTAGAACGCTTTGACCTCGAAACCAGCCCACGCATATTATCTACACGTCTGCTCAATCTCATCGCCCCAATTGGGCGTGGTCAACGTGGTTTGATTGTATCGCCCCCCAAAGCAGGTAAAACCACCGTCCTCAAAGATATTGCCAACGCCATCAGCTTCAATTATCCCGATGTGCATCTGATGATTGCGCTCATCGGCGAACGCCCCGAAGAAGTGACCGATATGGACAGGTCTGTGGATGCAGAAGTGATTGCCAGCACCTTTGATGACCCCGTACAAAATCATGTGCGCGTGGCAGAAATGGCATTAGAACGCGCCAAACGCTTGGTGGAAATGGGGCGACATGTCGTTTTATTGCTCGATAGCATCACCCGCCTCGCTCGCGCCTATAACTTGGTCGTCCCAACCAGCGGACGTACCCTATCCGGTGGTTTAGACCCGCTCGCCATTCACCCACCCAAACGCATTTTTGGCGCGGCACGGAATTTGGAAGAGGGCGGAAGCCTGACCATCATCGCCACCTGCTTAGTAAATACCGGTAGCAAAATGGATGATGTGATTTATGAAGAATTCAAAGGCACAGGCAACATGGAATTGCATTTGAACCGTAAATTGCAAGAACGGCGCATCTTCCCCGCGTTTGATGTGGAACAATCTTCCACACGGCGCGAAGAATTGTTGCTGGGACCGGATGTGTTGCAACGGGTGTATACCTTACGGCGCATGTGGGGGCATTTGGCAGAAGATGAATCGGGAACAGGTATCGTCAGCGCCACTGAACAACTATTAAGCAATTTCCGCCAATATGAAACCAATGATGAATTTCTTAACTCTTTGCCAGGGGGTGGCAACGGACGGTATTAATTGGTGTGGGGATTTATCGCATCATAAACGGGACGAGGCACTGCCTCGCCCCTACACGCATCACATCAACTTGTGTTATCTCATCCCCTACCCGCGCCCATATTTCTCTGATATACTACGCGCAAATCGTTTATCAAAGAGGCAAACAAATATCATATGATTGATGTAAATCAACTCCGTAAAGGCACAATTTATTTGGAAGATACCAACTTGCTCCGTGTTTTGGATTATACCCACAACAAAACCGGGCGTGGTGGCGCAACTATCCGCGTAACGGTGCGAAATTTGCGTACTGGCTCGACCTTTGAGCGCACCTATCCATCGGGCAACCGTGTGGAAGATGTGCGTTTGGAATCTTCTGAAGTGGAATATTTATATGATGACGGCGAGTTTTTGACCTTTATGGATCAAGAAACCTTTGAGCAACCCCAATTGCGCCGCGATATTTTTGGGGATGATACCCGCTACCTGAAAGAAGGGTTAAAACTCAAACTCGTGCGTTATGAGACCGAAATCATTGACTATGAACTGCCCACCAGCATTGATTTTGTAGTCGCAGAATCCGAAATGGCTGTCGCAGGCGATACTGCCAACAGCCCATCTAAAAAAGTGACCACTGATACCGGTTTGGTGGTACAAGTACCCATGTTCGTCAAAGAAGGCGATACCATCCGCGTCAAAACCGAAGATGGCACGTACATGACCCGCGTCTAAATCATCAAAAGCCTACAAAAAATCCCCGATTTGGGGATTTTTCGTTAGACATTAGGAATTATCTCAGTGAAAAATCCAAGTAGGGCAATCGCTATCAACAACACCCCCGACACACGAGTGAGCAATTTATAATTATTGGTCATCCAGCCTGTAAAACGGCGTTGGAACGGGACTGCCAAAAATGGCAATACAACCAATACCCAGCCAAACCCCAAACCGAATGCCAAAAAGTAGAGTAATCCATCGGTGAGCATGGCAAAATTATCTGCCCCCAACAAAAAGGCACTGGTGATGAGCGGACCCGTACACGGCAAGGTCATGGGACCCAGCAACAAACCATACACATAAGCCGTTGCATACCGATTTTTGAGGATAGGTGTTTGAACGGCGCTGAGTTTGGCAAATGGGTTAAATCCTGCCAGCATCATCACACCCATCGCAAATACCACAATATAAATAATTGGGAGCAAAATGGGCAACACCGCGCTAAATGATTGATTGAAGGTGAATAGCAAAAATCCGACCAGTAACATCATGGTGAGGATGCCCGCCAACACCAACAAACCTAACCAGCGCCCACCTTTGGCGGGTTCGCCATCGGCAGTCGTGCTATTTCCTGCCAAAAATGCAATGAGACCAGGGTAGAGTGGCAATAAACACACATTGGTGAGGATTGCCTGATTCCCCAGCACAAATGCCTCTAGGTATTGCGACATCACAAACCGCCTTCTGTCCGAATTTGTGCCACAATGTCATCAGCCGATTCAATCCCTGTCTTGAGTGCGGTGGTCGTACCATCAGGACGGATGATGAAATGGGGTGTGGACGGGGGGTTCGTCACGGTGCGCCCAAAAATCGCCACTAATTCAGTGAGTAACTCAGGTGTCACTACCGCGAAATGCCAATCAAAGCCGTTATCTTGGGCATAATCGGATAATGTATCATTGGCTAATCCTGCTTCCACACTCAACGCGACAAAAATCACATTTTCGTTATTCAATTGGGCGCGGGCATTACTCACATTGCGGAGTTGGCTACGGCAATTGCTACACCATGTCGCCATCGGTTCAACAAACACCGTTTTTCCTGCAAAATCGGCAAAGGTGAAGGTTTCGCCTGTCCGCGCATTCACAATAGGCAATGTTTGCCAGGTTGGGATGGTCGTATTTGTTGTGGATGCGGTGGTATCGGTGTTATTTGTTGTGGTGTTGGTTGTGGATGCGGTGGTATCGGTGTTATTTGTTGTGGTGTTGGTATTTGATATCGTAGTATCTGCGGGGGTTTGGGTGCTTTGGGCTTGCTGTCTGGATGATTCATCGGGGCGGGAAAACAAAAGTAGCGCCACCACAATAATCACCGCAACCAACCCCATCGAAATCGTAGCTGTATTCCGTTTCATGCCAAATCTCCTAAAGCTAATCCTACAAAAGTCACATATACATTCTCAGTTTAGAAGATTATCCTTACGTGCATCTTACAGGTAACATCAACTATGAACCAATTTTGCACATCAAATACTCATATCAAAATAAATTTTCCTCTCAATTCCTATCAAATTCACAGTTATTTAATTAAACGTTCAATTATTTGTGCAACTAGACAACAAAATGCGCGTACAATAGGATAAGGAGTAGGAGAGAAATGATAATGACCCAAATTCCCAAATTGCCCGTAGACCTATCGCAAATATTGCAAAAGATATTAAGTGTGATTGGTTTGGCAAAACCACCCGAAGAAAATGTCATTGAACAGATGACGATTGTGGATAATGACCCCGAAAATCATTATTTCACCTTCACCAAAGATGGTGAACTCATTGATATGGATGATGATATGATGATGGCATTAGAAGCAAAGGTTCGTGAAGATTATATCAAGAGCTTCACCGAAGCCAAACGGAACTAAAGGATTCATCATGACATCAGGAACACCACCCCCACCCCCTATTCAGCGCGGGATTTGGCGTTGGATATTGTTACTCGCCAATGGTGGCATTTTGGGGATTGTCGCGTTGGCATATCCCCAATTATCCACATCTGCCCCTGCGGTATTCACAGGTAATACGGCTTGGTTGATATTGACCCTTTGGGGCGGGTTGGTGATGTTCCATCTGGGGGTGGTGGTGTTATTAGAATTGCGCGAGGGGTACATCATTCGGCGCAAATTGCGGGCATATGAAAGCGAACTGGGCGCATATAACCGCCAAAAAATCAAACAACGGCTGGAATCATAACCAAAACGGTGCTTCGCCCTCTTGGGCATGGAACGCGCCACCCTTCCGCAACCAATACGCCAATTGCGTGGCTTTGAGGATGGTGACGGGTTGCTTGGACATTTCCACCATGCCATACGCCAACAAACTCCATACCAACACCCCGCGCAAGGCTTCTTCGATGGGCAATGCACCCGCGCCCACATCCAATGTGCGGACATACAACGGTTGCGGGGTGATATTTTCATCTGGCACATTCGTAATGACCATCGCCTCATGCGCGTTGAATTTGAAGGCACTCCCCCACTCTGGTTTAATAACCCCCTTCGCGCCCAACGCATATAAACGCGGTGTGCCTGTCCGCAAAATTTCTGTCGGATAGAATTGGGCTTTAATCGCCGTACCCCATCCACGTAAGGCTTGGAGTATATCTTCACCCAATGCGCCATCATGATGAATGACCACCCGTTTTTCTTTGAAGTCGCGCTGTGGGAATAAATCGCGCAACAACACATACGGCACTTGCGGCTCATCTTGGGTGATTTGACGGATGGTATAACGCACAAATTCGCCATCCGCTTTATAAATCCGCGCGATTGCCGTCAGGTGGGTTTGCATCTTTTTAGGATTTTCAGGATGTTTTCGTGTATCGCGTACCACATCTAACCCAATGACAAAATCCGCCGATTCAAGCGGTTCTGTCAATACGAATGGCGCGTTACCCGTCTTGCCCAAAATGCCCATGATGATGAGGGGCATCATTTCGGGGTCATTGAGCATGGTCTCGGTGATGAGATGTGTGGGGAAGCCACGCCCCAGCGTCATGGCTTGCAGACTATCGGCGGGTGTGGATGATTCGGCATCATCATCATCGCCTTGCGCCAAATCATCAGGGAAAAAGGCGAGGATGACATCGGGATTTTCTTTCTCAATGACCTTCACCGCACTTTCCAAATTTTTTTGCGTGATGACACGCACTTGGCGTTCTTTAATCACTTCGATGGTGAATGGAAAACTCCGTTTGAGTTGGCGTTGCATCGCCTCCACAAAATCTTCCACCTTAAAACTGAGGGTATTCACCACGCACACGCGAATCGGCGCTTTGGCGAATTGTTTTTTCAGTTTATACGCGCCACAATTGGCAAAATCATAACGGAGCGATTGCGGGGCATACGGACGCACACGATTATCCGCAAAGCGCAAATTCATCTCAAAATTGGCAGAAAAAAATGCGTCTGGTGTATTGCGCGTGCTATACGCATTGCTGATAATGCCCTCATTTTTGAGGATGTCGCTCACGGCACGGACTTGTTGGGCGCGTTTATCGGGTGGCAATTGGAGGGCGTGTGTGGCTTTGCGCGGGTCAATATCAAACCGCGAGAGATGCGGTAAGCGCACCAGCAAGCGCAACATTCCGCCCAGATATTCCACTTCTTCTTGACCAAATCGCACTTTGATGATGGGGTCATCATCAGGCGTATTCGCCACAAAGTCACGGGTCTGGTCATCCACCGCCAGCGCGGACAGGCGTTCACGATGGTCTTTTAGCCGCCCCACCACGCCCGAAATTTCACCACGCAGGGTCGAATCGGCATTTGTGACCCATAACCCGACTAATTTTTCATTCAGCGCGTCATTATCGCCCGCCGATTGCACAAATTGGCGAATCGGTGGGGCATAAATCAGGCGTGAAGCAATCGAAATGGAAATGGCAGGGTCTTGGTGAATGGCATAGGCTTTTAGCCGAAAATCGCGCTCGGCAGTGATATTTTTGAATTGGTCATTGAATGTGTTCAACGCCTTTTGCATCGCATCATGATGAGCGCGAATTTTTCCGCGTAAGACCATCTCGGCGGTTTGGGTGGGTGTTGGGGGGGTATCGGCATCGGTCAATGAGGCAATCATGCGCCAATCATCCGCTTCGGATTGGAGCATTTGCAGGGCAATCGCCAATTCTGCCGAACTGCGCCCTTCATCCGTCAGCAGATAGGGCGCAGATGATAACCATATCCCGCCAAATTGCTTACGAAACCGCCCGCCCAAACGGGTGATAACCCGCGCAAAATCCCCCATTGGCACGTCTGGCGCGGGTTTGATGTGATACACCGAGATAAAAGGCGTTGCATCTTGCACAAGCGGGAAAATTTCGGCGAATAAATCCATAGCATCCTAAAGATGAGAAATCACACGGTCGGTAAATTCGGCGGTGTTGATTGCACCTTCGGTATAAATATCTACCGTATACTTGCCATCTTCTAGTGTATCACGAATTGCATCTTCAATGCGTTGTGCAACTTCGGGCATATTCCAATGATGACGCAATAACAGCGCCACACTCAAAATACATGCGGTTGGGTTGGCAATGCCTTTATTGGCAATATCAGGCGCGGCACCATGTACCGGTTCGGCAATGGCGGCATCATCGCCCAAATTCAGCGCAGGGACTAAGCCTAAGCCACCGCCCCACGCCGCCGCCATATCCGACAAAATATCACCATATAGGGTTGAGGTGAGAATCATATCGAAGCGGGTCGGTTCTTTCACCATCCAATAAGCGGCAGTATCTACCAGTAGTTCATCCGTATAAATATCGGGATATTGCATGGCAACTTCCAACGCCACGCGCCGAAATAACCCATCTGATTGGGGCAAAATATTGGCTTGATGCACAATTGTCACCTTGCTACGGTCGGTTTTCCGTGCCAATTGATAACACAGATGCGTCACCCGTTCTGTTGCCCCGCGTGTGACGACTTTTTGCGCCTTGCTGGTCTGACCAGTCGCATCCGTGGTTTCATCTACCACATATAAATCTTCGGTGCTTTCACGGATGACGACCAAATCCACCCCATGACGGGCGGTAGCCACGGGCAAATAGCGCGTGGGGCGCACACTCGCATAGGTTTGCAAAATATGGCGCAATTGAATAATGGGCGAAAAATAACCTTCCACAGGGTAAGATGGCGAATTAGTCGAGCCGAATAAGACCGCACGGCATCGCTTGACCAAATCTATCGTTTCTTGTGGGAGGGATGTCCCATGCGCTTGAAAATATTCAAACCCCGCATCGGCGGTACGAATGACAACATCAGGCAAAACGGCTTTTAAGACTTTCACCGCCGATGGGACAACATCATGCCCAACACCATCGCCTTCGATAACACATAGTTCCATTTGCGATACTCCTCGTATATTGGTCTTTTCTCTGGGGATTTGTGCGAGAAAATGTAATTTAATCAGACAACAGCAATAAAACTATTTTTATGTTGACCAATGTTAAGAGGTGTACCCATTATTGTGGCACAATTCAGGTTATTTGTCGAGATAGGCTGGCAACCGAAACATACCTTCTTCATCACAACGCAAATCATCCACCCGCAACACCGCCGATAAATTCAATTCCCCATACAAATGCGGGAATAATTCGCCATCATAGTGTCTCACAGGGATGGTCGTATCGGGTGGCTCAAATTTGAGCGGATGCACCAATTGGCGCGTATCTACCGCCAACAAAACCCTATCCGTCGCGCCTTTATACACCGTATTCGCCACTTTTAGTACCTGTGCGAGGCTGGAAAAATGAATAAATCCTTGTGAATCGAGTGATGCCGTGCGATATGCGCCAGTTTCTTGGGCTTTTTCCCATTCTGTATGCGATGTGATGTGATAAATCATCTTTTGTGAAAACCATGTTTGTGCCGTCATGACAAATCGAATCTCCGCAAAAAATCGTTTATGAATCCAGACGGGTTCTGGCAATACCCCTTCATAGGTATATCCCAATCGGCGCGGGATATTGGCACTTTTGATATTCGCCTCCGCACAACGAATATACACGCGGTCTAAACCCATTGTGGTTAATGCAAATCCTGTTACCAAATGAGCG
>JALONZ010000546.1 GCA_025454675.1 Anaerolineae bacterium
CCACCGTAAAAGCCGCGCTGATGAGCCTGTCATCGCCTCGCGCCATCACCATGCGACTCTATGGCACGCCAGAAATGCGCCAAAAATGTGCCACCATCCTCGCCCAAAAGCCCGCCGATATGATTCATGTGGAGTCGTTTTATATGCTCCAAAATTTGCCCAAAAATATAAATACACCCGTGTTTTTATCTGAACCCGCCATCGAATATCGGGCATGGGGCAAACATGCCCGTGTCGCCAAATGGTATACCCGTCCGGGCGTGGCGATTGAAGCAGTCAAAATGCGCGTGATTGAACCCCGCGTTTGGGCTTCTGCCGATGCGGTTGGGGCAATGTCGGATATTGATAAGGCGCTCATCCAAACTGCATCGCCAAAAGCGAAGGTGTATCTCGCGCCGAATGGGGTAGATACCGATTTTTTTACCCCGAATTCGCAAATTGCCAAAATTCCGAATACCGCCATTTATATGGGAGATTACAAATATTTTCCTAATGCAGACGCGGTTTTATATTTTGCATCTGAGATTTTGCCCCTTATCCGCGCCAAAATCCCCGATTTTAAGCTGATATTACTCGGTAAAGACCCCTCACCCGATATTCTGGCGCTCCAAAGTGATGCCGTTCAGGTCATGGGTTTGGTGGATGATACACGCCCGTATTTGCAATCGAGCGCGGTGTTTGTGTGTCCGTTGCGGAGTGGTAGCGGTACACGGTTTAAGTTATTAGAAGCCTTAGCATGTGGCTGTCCTGTGGTGAGTACGACCATCGGCGCGGAGGGACTTGGCGCGGTGGACGGCGTGAATATGGTGTTGCGCGATACCCCACAATCATTTGCAGATGGCGTGATTCATCTGCTCAAACATCCCGAATTGGCGGGTAAAATGGGCTTAGTGGGGCGCGAATGGGCAGTCGCCAAACATGGCTGGGGCAGGAGCGCCCAAATTCTGCGCGAGGCATATTCTGATATAATGGGTAAAAAGTAAATGGAGGTTTTTCGGATGAAATCAAACCTGCCACAAGAATATATTGATATTGTGCAACAAAAGCGCAAAATAACAGTCGAAGAATATCTACAATTGCCAGAAACAAATCAACACGTTGAACTGATTGATGGTGAATTAATTGTCTATGATTTTTATGAAGGGATTCCTCCCTTAAAAGACAATCATCATCGTATTTTGTCACATATGATGTATTTCTTGTTTCAACATATTCCTGTTAACCAGTTACGCTTTATCCCTTGCGATGTTTTTTTGAACCCAAATACAGTCGTTCAGCCTGATGTGTTTTGGGTAAATCCTAAAAATCAACAATTGATGCTAGTTGATGGTTATTGGCATGGCACACCTGATTTTGTCATTGAAATACTCGAAAAAGGGCTACATAATCTGGATTATATTACTAAATTCAACCTCTATAACCAATATGATGTGCAAGAATATTGGATAGTCAATCCAGAAGAACAATTCATTGAAGTGTATATCCGTAAAAATAATGAATTGACTCGACAAGGTGGCTATGAGGCAGGAAAAACGTTCATATCGCATACACTTAATATCAGCGTAGATGTCTCCGCATTGTTAGGATAAATTCCCACATGATAAACAACCGATTTTTACGCCTGTTATGGGCATCATCCCCTCTGCTGGTGGCGGTGGGGTTATATGGTTACGCCGTGTACTTACCCTTTTTCTTAGATGATGGTTTATTATTCGCCATCATCATGCGCCCACCCAATAGCCCGCTATCGTGGGAAATTTGGGGCGGGTCAATGACCTTTGCCTATTATCGTCCGTTTGTATTTTCCATATGGGAAATCAATCAATCGCTGATGGGGGGCGGAAAATTTGACCCCATTACGCTTCATTGGCTGAACCTGATGGTGTATGGCATGACAGGCGTGTTATTAGGGCTATTCATTCGCCGTTTTGGACGGCTAATTGACTTGCCACATCGCACTATCATCGGCGGATTGGCGGGGCTAATGTATGTGGTGTTCCCATTCAATTACAACGCGGTGATATGGGTCGCATCCATGTTTCATATTTTCGCGGGATTTGGGACGATGTTGGCGTTGTGGTGTGTGGTGGGGTATTTAGCCCCTCCCCCAACCCCCTCTCCATTGCATGGAGAGGGGGCTAATGCTCCTCCTTTCTCCACAACGTGGGGAAAGGATGGTGGGGGGATAGGGGCGGTTTGGCTCATCGGCGCATGGCTTGGCACATTCATCGCCACATTTAGCCACGAAAACGGCGTATTAATCGCGCCATTGGTCGGGTTGTTGTTGTTATGGGTGTTGATTGGTCGCATGAATCGCGCTGCCTTCATCCGCATGACGATTATTTATATCCCTATGCTCATCATCATCGCGGTGTACTGGATGTTGCTGAATACTGTCCCGCGTGGCGCATCCCCCCTGACGATTTTGTGGGATGACATCTTCGATTCATCCGCATTATTCATCCAACCCCAGATTTACCCCGTCATCGGCGCATACCGCAAAGTCACCCTCGCGGATGAATCTATCTCCACACTGTGGTTAATGGGCGGATTGACCATCATCCCGACAGGGTTATTTATCGTATGGCAATCGCGCCAATTGGCAAAATTCGCGTTATATGGCTTGATATGGTTTGCGATTGCTAGCGTCCCGACAATTTTATTTTTATCCACCGATTATGTGCGCGGGTCGTGGCGTTTGATGTTATTCGCGGGGATTGGTGCAGGCATTTATTGGTCG
>JALONZ010000547.1 GCA_025454675.1 Anaerolineae bacterium
ATGTGACCAATCGGTTTGTTGACCAGTGAGCGGGTTATTCAATGTTTCGATGAAAATTTGGAATAAAACCGCAATCGCCGCCGCAAAAATTTGACCAACGCCTAATTGCACGGCGTTAAATTCATAAACATCATCCAATACGGCGATGATGAATAAAAATGTGCCACCTAAAAGCAATCCCGTCACGCGGATAATCTCGGCGGGGTCAAAGCGTGGAATTGGCAAAAATTGGGCGATAATCACCGCGATGGTGAATCCGAAAAAAATGGCAACTCCGCCCATTTTCGACACCCCACGCAAATCGCCTTCGGTTGTGCGCCGTCCGCCCGCTTTGGATGTGATACCCCACTTACGCCCCAACACTGACATGAGGGGCGTGAGCAGGAGTGTAATCGAAAATGCAATACAAAATACAATGATAAACGCGCTGGTTTGTGCGGACATCATCATCCCGTCCCGAATTGTCTATCGCCAGCATCACCTAAGCCAGGGACAATGAAACCGATATCATTTAGGCGTTCATCCACTGCCCCAACATAAATTTGCACATCAGGATGGGCTTTATTCAAGCGTTCCACCCCTTCAGGCGCGGCGAGTAATCCCATGAACTTGATATGTTTCACACCCCATTCTTTGAGGATGTCCACCGTTGCCACTGCCGACCCACCTGTGGCGAGCATCGGGTCTAAAATAATACACATTTCCACAGTCGCTTGGTCTGGGAGTTTGTTATAATATTGCACAGGGCGCAAAGTGTGTTCATCTCGATATAACCCAATATGCCACACTTGGGCATCAGGCAATAATTTCATCATCCCCTCAACCAAGCCCAAACCTGCCCGTAAAATGGGGACGAGCCCAATTTTTTCATTCGCAAAATAACCATTCGCCTCCCCCATTGGGGTTGTGACCGTTCTGGATGCGAGGTGAAGATCTTGTGTGACTTCATAACTGAGTAATAAGGCGAGTTCATGAACTAAATCTCTAAAAACACGGTAATTGGTATTTTTATCGCGTAAAACGGTAAGTTTGTGTAAAACTAAGGGGTGTTTGGATACATGGATATTTGACATGATAGACCATCCTCTCTTATGGCATTAGCATTTTACGCGCCAATTTGCGCCCTGTCAAAATAGGATAAAAATCGGTTATACTTTAGAACATATTACTCATATCTGGAGCAAATCGCATGTCCGATGATGGACGGTTAATCAATTCTGCATTACAAAAAGGCGAGCGCGATAATATTGCCCTGCGCCCACAATTTCTGAGCGATATTATTGGTCAAGACCGCGTGCGTGAAAATTTGCGGATTATGATTGATGCCGCCAAATCACGCAAAGAACCCCTCGACCATGTGTTATTTTATGGACCGCCCGGTTTGGGTAAAACGTCCCTTGCCCATGTTATCGCCAATGAAATGGGCGCAAAAATCCATGTGACTGCAGGACCCTCAATCGAGCGTTCTGGCGACCTCGCCGCCATCCTCACCCACATGAAACAAGGTGATATTTTATTCATAGACGAAGTGCATCGGTTAGGACGCGCGGTAGAAGAAATTTTGTATCCCGCGATGGAAGATTTTAAGCTGGATATTGTCATCGGCAAGGGACCCGCCGCCAAA
This sequence comes from Anaerolineae bacterium, assembly GCA_025454675.1. Lineage (GTDB taxonomy): Bacteria > Chloroflexota > Anaerolineae > Aggregatilineales > Phototrophicaceae. Next base: position 1,625 of record JALONZ010000547.1, read on the forward strand.
AATGTGCGCCTCAATCTGCCCCGATTCACCGTCATCGGCGCGACCACCCGTTTATCGCTCCTCGCGGGTCCACTTCGTGACCGTTTTGGCGCACGCTTCCGCATGGATTATTATGACCAAACCGCGATGGAATTTATCATCAATCGCGCCGCGGGAATGCTAAAAGTGACGATTGAGCCACAAGGCGCATCCGAAATTGCCACCCGTTCACGCGGTACACCCCGTGTTGGCTTGCGATTATTGCGCCGTGTACGGGATTATGCCCAAACCCGCGCACAAGGGATTATCACCCAGCCCGTTGCCATTGAAGCCCTCCAATTGATGGAGATAGACCCACTTGGATTGGATGAGATAGACCGCCGTATCCTTGCGACCATCATCGAAAAATTCAATGGTGGACCCGTTGGCTTAGAGACCATTGCCGCCGCCATCAGTGAAGACCGCGCCACAATTATGGATGTATATGAACCGTATTTGCTTCAACTTGGATTTTTGGATAGAACACCGCGCGGACGGGTTGTAACACCACATGCCTATAATCATTTGGGATTGCGCTATGATAACCCGCCATATGTGAAATTGACTATCGCCGATGATGAAGAAGACCCAGATATTCCCAAACAAGACCCACTATTTTAAGAGGAAATATGCAATTATCTGATTTTGATTATGATTTACCAGAGTATTTCATCGCACAGACACCCATTGAACCGCGTGATGCGTCTAAATTGATGGTGTTGAATCGTGCCGAAAAAAGCATCACCCACCGCATTTTCCGCGATATTGTGGATTATTTCCGTGCGGGTGATGTGTTGGTGATGAACAATACCCGTGTGATACCTGCCCGTCTGCAAGGTTTTCGTGCCGATACAGGCGGAAAATTAGAAGTATTGCTATTGCGCCAACTCGATGAAACGACATGGCGTGTGTTGATTGGCGGAAAACAGGCAAAAGCAGGGATGAAAATTGGCTTTCCCAATGCAACCATCACCGCCGATGTGTTAGAAGCTACCGAAGATGAGCCAGAACGGGTTATCCGATTTAGCCAACCAGTCAATGATTTACTGATTGAATTGGGCGAAACACCCCTACCGCCCTATATTCACACCCG
>JALONZ010000548.1 GCA_025454675.1 Anaerolineae bacterium
GGGCATGAGCGATAATGTTTTGCCATCACAAAATGCCAAAACCGATGCTTCTACACCCATTAGCCGTTCTTCGATGATAATTTTGGCGGATGCACCCCCAAACCCGCCCGTGTGAATCAGATAATTCAGGGCTTCTTCGGCTTGTTCTTTGTTATCACACACGACAACACCCTTACCCGCCGCCAATCCATCCGCTTTAACGACCACTGGATGCTGGCAGGTTTGCAAATAAGCACGGGCAGATGCTTCATCCATAAATTCGGCATATTCGGCAGTCGGGATATGCTTCTTGACCATCAGCCCCTTCGCAAAGGCTTTGGATGATTCAATTTGTGCCGATGCCTGTATGGGTCCAAATACACGCAACCCCACTTTTTGCAATTCATCCGCCAAACCCAACGACAACGGCACTTCTGGACCCACCACCACAAGGTCAAACCGATGTTCATCGGCAAATGTGACCAGTGCGGGGATATTTTCGGGCGAAATTGCCACATTTTGCCCCACTTGTGCTGTTCCCGCATTGCCAGATGCGATGACAATCTCGCCGATTTGTGGCGACTGGCGTAATGCCCATGCTAAGGCGTGTTCACGTCCGCCATTGCCAACAATCAAAATTTTTGCGCTCATTTCATCCGCCCCCATGCACCCATAATCGCAACCCGACCTTCTTCTTCTTCAAATAACCAACTGGGGATGACCACCGGATATTGCCCCGAAAAACACGCATTACAATGCCCTGCCCCGCGTTCTTTCGTGCCTTCCATCACGGCTTTGGAAAGTCCCTCAACGCTTAAATAAGCGAGGCTATCCGCACCGATTTGCTGGCAAATTTCTTCAATCGTATGATTATGGGCAATCAATTGTTTATAAGTCGCCATATCAATCCCCATAAAGCATGGGTGACGGACAGGTGGGGATGATACGCGCACATGCACCTCTTTCGCGCCACCATCACGCAATAATTTCACCAATGGACCCGATGTATTCCCGCGCACAATCGAATCATCCACCAACACCACGCGCTTGCCCTCTAAATTTTGGGTGAGGGGATTATATTTGAGATGGACACTATTTTTTCGCAATTGGTCATCGGGTTGGATGAATGTCCGCCCAATATACCGATTTTTGGTCAAGCCTTCGGTATATGGCAAACCGGATTGCAAGGCATAGCCAATCGCCGCAGGCGTGGCAGAATCGGGGACACCGACCACAATATCCGCATCCACCGGTGATTCGATGGCAAGTTGTCTGCCAAGCCGTTGGCGCACATTATGAACAAATTGTCCTTCCATCTGGCTATCGGGACGCGCAAAATACACATATTCAAAAATACACAATGAACGGCGTGGTGATTCTTTGCCGATGATGGATTGCACCCCATTATCATCAATCCGCACAATCTCGCCCGGTTCAATTTCACGGACAAATTCCGCGCCAATGGTCGAAAGGGCGCACGATTCCGAAGCTAATACATAACCATCATCGCCCAATTTACCCAAACACAATGGGCGCAACCCCAAACTATCGCGCACACCATACAACGCATTGCGCGTTAAAATGGTGAGCGAATATGCCCCTTCTGCCAATTGCATCATGGCTTTAATGCGATGTTGCCACAAATCCAAATAATCGCCATCAATATCCAGATAATCCCCATCCAACCACGCATCAGGCGGGGCGGCGAGCATTTGCGTAATCACTTCGCTATCGGTGGTGGATGATAACCCAACCCCGCGCTTGAGGAGCATTTGACGCAAATTGAGCGTATTGGTCAAATTACCATTATGTGCCACACCCAACGGACCATCTATACTTTCGATGAGATACGGCGATGTATTGCGTAAGCCAACCCCGCCGGTGGTCGAATACCGATTATGCCCGATGGCAATATGCCCCTCTAATGGCTTCAGGTGCGATTCATCAAAAACCTGCGAGACCAAACCCATACCTTTATGGATATAAGCAACTTGTCCATCACTGGTTGCGATACCTGCGCCCTCTTGTCCACGATGTTGCAGGGCATATAACGCGAAAAAGGTGAGCCGTGCCACATCCCGACTACGAGCATAAATGCCAAATATACCACATTCCTCTTTGGGCTTATCGTCATCATACGGCATGATTAAATCTGTGTATTGCATGTGTTTTTTATGCCTCTTTTAGATAGATTAAACGATGGAAATACTTTGTTGCCTGTTGATTTATTTGCTTTGTGGCAGGCGCTAAAGCACCTGCCTAGTATCTCCGAAGCCTACTAAAGTAGGCTATTATACCTTTTTTAAGGGGTATTTAAGTTTTTTAAGACCAATTTACCCTTCAATTTTGGACTGGCAAGCACCCTTCAGGGTGCTTTTACAAATCAGTTAGCCAGAGGCTTGAGCCTCTGGTGAGAAAAATAGCTCTCAATTATGCTCCAAGATAGGCTTTTATATTCCTCTGGATCCGTTCAGCAATCGGCATATCCCCCAAGACGAATTCGCGCCCGGTCAATTGCTCATATGCCCTTATATACCGATGCGCCACCTGTGCGATGAAATCATTCGACATCACAGGCGGGACACCCTCGCCCTTATACCCGCGTTCCGCAAACCACAGGCGCAAATATTCTTTATCGAAATGTTCTGGCTGATTTGGATTTTGGTCGTAACTCGCTTTTATCCAATACCGACTCGAATCGGGGGTATGGATTTCATCAATCAGGGTCAGTTCACCATCAATCATGCCAAATTCA
>JALONZ010000549.1 GCA_025454675.1 Anaerolineae bacterium
AGGGACATGATAATGTATGTTCGTTTTTTAATGCGGAGTATAACCTCACCCCTAAATACCCTCCCACCGTAGGGGCTTGCCATGGCAAGCCCCTACAAAACCACCCAAAACGAGGTTTTCTCCCCCATCTCTAACGTGGAGAAGGGGGTCGGGGGGATGAGGTCAAAAGAATTTTTACACCGTCTTTATTTACTAACCCGCATTACGGGGCTTCCAGAAGGCGAATAGGCAGGTGCTTTGAGCGCCTGCCGAAAACAATTGACGAATTTTGACCATCTTAATTCACCTGTCCGCCCTTGAACCCCTACGAAGTGGGGGAAGGGTTGGAGATATTTTTGGTTTTAAGACCATTGTATCCACCTATTTGGATACCATCAGGGTGCTTCGGGTGTCGTTTCGGCGGGGGGCGCGTCTGCCGTCATCGGCGCATTCTCGCCCGCATAATCATCAGGGAATTGACGCAACCCCGCGCACGCCCCAACCACCGCGCTTGATGACAAAATCCAGCCGAATCCATCATCATACATGATGCGATACCAATTGCTCGATTCGGTCTCACCATATAACACGTTGATGCTCCCCGCATCCACATAACCCAGCAATTCTGCGTCCCGATTCGGCGCAACCCGCACATTAATGCTCACATCATCGGGTGTGCTGATGGTCGCCGTGCATCCATCCAACGCCGCATCGAGTTGGTCGAAGGTGCTGGCGCGGACGACATCGCTGAGTGTGGCTTGTGGTTCGGCACGAATGCCAAACCCAACCGCCACATCAGCATTGGCATCGGCATTGCCCGCGTCCACCAAGCCTTCATCCACCAACATCGCCGACCGCGCCGTATCTTCCACACGAATGCGGAACACCGTCCCGCGTGCGACTAAGGTCATGCCTGGGGTGATGATGGTATAACTGGAATTGGCATCCAACAGTCGCCCCAGCCGTTGCAACGTCTGACCAACCACCACCTCCGCCTCTAAATTAAATCCGTCCGCAACCGCCTCAAACCGATTGATTTTATAAGTCGTGTTCGGTTGCAATTCGGTATCTGTCCCATTTTCAAAAAAGGTGATACGCGCCCGCCCGCTGGCATCGGTGCGAATCATATCGCCAACGCCCACAATGCCCTCAACGCGCACGGGCAACCAATTACTGGTGTTCACCCGCAACAATTCAACCCCTTCATCCAACACTTCTAGCGTTGCGGCGAGTTCGGTTGTCTCTTGTGCCATAACAATTGCCCCGCCAACCAACAGGCTGAGGCATAAAAACAAATTGATGATTAAAACGCGCATGAAAAACTCCCGCTCATTTGGGTCTACTAACTCGAATTTACATTTTATTATTATACACCCGCTCATCAAATTGTGTTGGGTTATTTGATGAAAAATTCATATGTGCCTAACCATTCCCCCCTCTATTTGTGGTGTCTGCCTCTGATAACCTGTTTATCGCGCATCCCAATTGACAACCCCCCATAAATCGGTTACACTCATCAGAAACCGGTTTTTAACAGAAATTCTTATCCCCCATGAAAAAATTGACCATCAACCAAATTGCACAACTCGCCAATGTCTCTAAAGGGACTGTTTCTAAGGTCTTGAATAATTATCCGCATATCAGCGATGAAATCCGTGAGCGGGTCATGCAAGTGGTGAACGAAACAGGCTTCGAGCGTCATCATGTGGCGAAACTGCTGGCGAATAACCGCTCCGACATCATCGGGCTAATCATCCCCAGTGGCGCAAAATCTGTTTTCTCCGACCCCTATTTCCCTCACCTAACCGAATCCATCACCCGCGCCAGCAACCGCTTCGGCTTGACCTTATCGCTATTGCTATTTTATGCTGAACACGAAAATATCTCCGCCACCAAAACCATCATCACCAACGGCTTATTAGACGGTGTTATTTTGTCGGGCGACCGCAAAGATAACACCATCATGCCCATGCTCATCGAAAAAAAGACCAAATTCGTCTTTTTGGGGCGACCGATGAATGGCGAGGCGGTGCATTTTGTGGATGTGGATAATTTTGGCGGGGGCAAACAAGCCACCAGCTACCTGATTAGCCGTGGGGCAAAGCGCGTTGGCATCATCGCCTGCAATCATAATTGGGCAGGGGTGCATCGCTATGAGGGTTATTGCGCCGCGCTGAAAGAGGCGGGCATCCCATATGACCCGAATTGGGTGGCAGAAGCCGATTTTACGCTGGATGGTGCGTATCATGCCATGAATCGCCTCATCCGCGCCGATGTGGATGCGGTGTTCGCCACATCCGATACGATGGCGCTGGGTGCGCTGAAGTGCATCCGCGAGCATCGCCTGCGCGTGCCTGATGATATTGCCCTCATCGGCTTCGATGATTTGCCAGTCGCGCTCCAATCTGACCCACACCTGACCACCATCCGCCAACCGATTGAGGGACAAGCCCAACACGCTGTGGAGATATTGGTGCAATTGATAGAAACGCCTGATATGCCCCTGCGACAAATGGTGTTGCCCACCGAATTAATCATTCGCGGGACGACCCGATAGCATATTAACATCAAAAACATCCCCCATCCCCAGTGTACGCCTATGGCTCAAAGCCACAGGCTAAGGTAGATGTAAAAGCATCCTAAAGGATGCTCTCACGAATCAATTTCAATGGGAAGTGGGGTTTTAAGACCATTTCTCCCGTGAGTTTGGGCAGTTTAGCCCCGTTTAAGGCTTGATTGAATATTCC
>JALONZ010000550.1 GCA_025454675.1 Anaerolineae bacterium
TGAAGGATTTACCCAAGCGATACGTACTTCGGATATGGAACGTATTCCACAGCTGCTTGATGCGGGTGCGAAATTGGGTGATTTGTGGATGGAAGGTTATTTCGAGGTTGGTGACCCATTGACCAATTCGGGCAAACCGAAACGCAAAAAGGGGTAGGTGATGGTCTATTTAGAATTTTTTGTCGAAGAATCATCTATGGAAGTGGCGCTTAAATATCTTATCCCGCGTATTTTGGAACATAAGCTAGAAGGCGAACACTATGACAAAGATATTAGAAACTTGAAGGGAAAGGATGGCTTACTCAGAAAATTACCTGATAGACTCCAAACCCCACCAAAACCGAATTATGACCATCACTATCTGTTTATTTTGGTAGACCGTGATAATGATGATTGTAGGAAGCTAAAACAGCAATTAGAAACGATTGCACAAAATGCAGGTTTAATTACCCGTAGCGCCAACCCACAAAATTATCGCGTTGTGAATCGAATCGTAATTGAAGAATTAGAAGCATGGTATTTTGGTGATATTGAAGCAATTAAAAAAGCCTATCCAAAATATAAACCTAAAAATCCTGCCAAATACCGCAACCCAGATGATATTAAAGGGGGTACATGCGATGCTTTAGGGCGTGAGTTAGCTTATTATTATCCTGACCGCCTACCAAAGATTCCTGTAGCAGAACAGATAGCCCCTCACATGAACCCCCATATCAACCAATCCAAAAGTTTTCAGGTGTTTCGGGATGCGTTATTAGCGGTATTCAGCTAACCTCCCCAAAATTTCATCCACCGCCTGCTTTGCCTCCACATTAAAATTATACATTGCCCCTTTGCCCTGATAAAATGTACCAACTGTATATAACCCCGCCTGCCCCAACACTTGGCGCTTGCCCGTGGGGATACTATTCGGGTCTTGGTCCTCGCGCAGAAGCCAATCGGCTTTATCACGCGGGGCATCCAATTTGAGATAGTCATGCAACACGGCTTTATACCCCGTCCCCATGATGACTACATCCACCGCGAGCCGTGATTCATCCCCCAAAATGACACTATCCCCTTCAAATCGAATCGGTGCTGGCACGCACTTCACCCACCCACGTTTGACCGCCGTGATAAGTTCCGCGCCCCGCGTGCCACCCGCCGCCGAACTTTCGGCTTCGGTTTGTGGGATGCGTATCCCAATTTTATCCAAATTGGGATATTTTAAGGATTCGATATGTTTAATCAGGCGCGTCCCAAGCGGTTTTGGCAATGCCTCGCCAATCATCACCCACGCATGTTTGGGCAATCCATACGGATAGCGTGGACGCAATACCACGCCCGTCCGTTGTGAGAGATAAACCGCGTCACATCGGCGCATCCTGCCCAATTCGCTGGCAATATCCACACCGCTGGGTCCGTTGCCGACCACCATCACCCGTTTGCCGATGAAGGGTTCATGCCCCAAATAATCATGTGCGTGGATGAGTTGCCCCGTGAAAGTCTCCATGCCATCAATATGCGGGATGACTGGTGCGTTAAAACGTCCTGTGGCGGATATAACGCATGGATACCAATCGCTCCCCGCGCTGGAAATCACCCGCCACCCATCATTTTCCGCGCACACATGATGAATCGTCACACCGAGTTGAATATTCAATCCAAAATCATGAGCATATTTGACCAGATAGGCATGATATTGCTTGCCTGTGGGGAAAATGCCATAATGCACTGGAAATCGGCGTGCGGGCAAATGCGAAAAAAAGCGCGTGGTGTTCAATTTGAGTGAGGGATACAAACTCGCCCAAGTGGAGGCGATGATTGGCGCTTTATCCACCACCAGATAGGGAATATTGGCTTGTTGCAAATAATAGGCGCAGGCAATCCCTGCGGGACCCGCGCCTATCACAAGGACTTTTGGCTTCATGGGGTCGCTTCGGGTGTTAATTCACTGGTCGGGGTGGGAGTGATGACGGCATTGGTGAGCGCGAATTGCGTCACGGTTGCCACGATACGGTCATGCACATGGGTAGATAAATGGGTTAATGTAGATTCAAATTGCACAGCTTGTTCAGTGCTACGCGGGACGAATGTGCCATCTTGCCCACTCACAATCCATGTCGCCGTAGCGATAGCCTCTTGGCGTGCTTTGGTGGGGATGAATGGGATGGTGGCTTGAAAATTTACTGCGTCTTCGGTGCTACGGGGCAACACTTGGTCAATATAAACACGCTGAGTTAAATAGACTTGCGTCTCAACCGTATAAAATTCGTCTTCTGGGGCTTGAATACCGAAAACACCCACCGCGATAATGCCAACTAAAAAGATGCCAAAAGCCGTGAAACCATAAAGAAGTGATGATTGCACATTCTGTTTACGTTTGGCGGGTGTGAGTGATGTGAGTGGACGCGGTGCTTGTGGGGATGCTAAAAAGTTCACCCGTGCCACCAATTCTTTGCTTGCGTTGGCTTGGGTCATATCAATCGGTTGTAAGTGGTCAATTACGCGCGGGAGTTTGGTTGGTTCTGCCAAAACAGGCAGGATATGATGATATTTGTCGGATGCGGTGTTCAGCATTGCGACCATATTCGGCGCTTTAGCCCCTTGTGCCGATAAAACCGCAACGACAACCGCGCCATCGGTGAGGGTATCTTGCACACGAATAGATTCGGCTTCCAAATCGCCCCGAATCCGCATGGCGAGTTTATGGTCACTTTCGGCATAAACGAGTGTTACTGTAG
>JALONZ010000032.1 GCA_025454675.1 Anaerolineae bacterium
ATTGATTTATCTCAATATAACAGCATCAACAATGCGCGTGATGTGCATGAATTAATGACAGCATTGGAGTATGACCAATATAATTTATATGGCATTTCTTATGGAACACGTTTAGCAATGACCATTATGCGTGATTTCCCTGAAGATGTTCGGAGTGTTGTCCTCGATTCATCCTATCCAAAAACCATTCGCAACTTTGAAAATCTGACGAATTTGGTGGATGAAGTTGCCATGGAATTATTCAATTTGTGTGTTGCTGATGAGGTATGTAACACAACATATCCTGATTTAGCCAACCGCTTTAATGTGTTATTAGAGCGCCTATCGGAAAACCCACTTGATTTGGGGGATGGCATGGTTATTACGCCAGATGTTTTTAGTAATCTGTTTAGTGCGCTCAATCATCCACGCACCGTGGCGATTGCACCCTATATCCCATTGACGATTACAGAACTTGAACAAGGGAAAACCGATACGTTTTTGCTTCTTATGCAGTTTATTGATGGTCAAGTTGAGTTGATTGCTCCAACCTTGCCACAAACCGTACAGCCAGTTCCAAGTGAGGCAGATGCGCTACTCCGTTCTGCGCGTATTATGGCAGAAAGCGCCCTTGAGTTATTGCAAAATGCAATTCAATTGGGTAATGAAGCCAATGAGATTATCCGTTTGGCAGGTATTGAACAAACACCTGCACGGGTATGGCTGACTGCGGTCAACGGTTTTATTCAGGCGACAGGCACAGATGGGGCGCAATTAATCGGGCGGGAGCTTATGTTTTTGCTACTCAAACCAAAAGACCGCGCCACATTACAAACATTTATTGAGCAACACTTCCAAGGGGCGGACGTGGTGGCATTGCAAACAGGGTTAGATGCCCTAAGCGAAACAGATGTAACAGCCGTATTTGAGCTTTTAGCAACGGATGTTAGGATAGTTACGGGGACAAATATTTTTGCCAATGCTATGTTCTCTTATAACTGTCATGATGAAGGTCCATTCGACACCCTTGAAGGGGCTATTCAGAACGAAGAGAGCCTAATCTTTCCCCTCTTAACGGGTAATAATTTTGAAACTCAGGTGACAGGTATTTTTGCCATGTGCGATGAGGTGGTTATTCCGTTTGTGGGTTCTGCCCCCGATATAGAATCGCAACCTGTTGTGAGTGATATTCCGACGCTGGTTTTGGCAGGCTCTTATGATGTGCAAACACCACCTAGTTGGAATCGTTTGGCATATGAGCCACTGACTAATGCTTATTTTGGGTATTTTGTCAACAGTGGGCATGGTGTCATCACATATTCTCAATGCGCTAAAGATGTCACCCTCAGTTTTATCAATCATCCAGACCGTGAGCCTGATATGTCGTGTGTTGCAACGCTGGCTACGCCATTTGTGTTGCCACAACCACCTAGTGAATAGAAATATCTATTATGGTTAAAGAGATTGGCATTTAATCCATAATCCCTGTTAACAATATTCGCTGATTGGTTGATAAGGTCAAGAAGATGCGCCTCTATATGATTCAATCATTACAAATGTGGCATTTATGGCAACGCATTGGTGTGCTTCATGCCAATCCTGCTTATGTAGACCAAGATTTTTTACCTGCATATTATTGGATGGCTAAACAAATGCGACGACGAATAGGTCATCCGCCACTGGGTTGTTTATTGCCTGTTTGGGCATGGTATCAATGGGATGGTGTGGCGCGTACCAAGCCAGATTTGCGAACCAGCGGGTTTTTACCGATGGGGCAAAAGGGTGTGCGCCTTTGCCTAGATGTTGATGAGAAAAAGGTGTTACTCTCCGATTTTGACCTGTGGCATTATGTCCTCAATTACTGGTATCTGGGAGAAACACTATCTGACCAAATCGTATTTGAGGCTCACAATGACACCATCATGCGTGACTCACAAATTCAAGCCAGTTGGCAACGTATTTTTGATATTGACTGGCATAGCCCTGATATAGCCGACCCGCGCCCCGCCAAAAGTTTACAGGCGACCTTATGGGAAGTGCGCTTGGAACAGGTTATATCTCATGAATTTTTTATCGCTCGTTAGTTGTTTTCGGTATAAAAGAGGAGATTCTCAATGAAACGCTTATTAGTGCTTTGTGTTCTGTTATGCTTAACCCTGACGATGGCTGTTTATGCACAAGAAGATAACTCGCCACGCCTGCGCGAACTTGATTTTACGCCATTTGAAGAAGCGTTGGCTCATTTTTCGGATGAACAAGCGACAGAAATAGACAATTTGCTCCAAAACACCACCATTTTGGATATCCAAAAGGCAATGAACACAGGTGTTTTGACATCTGAAGAACTCACATTGTATTTCTTGGCACGCATCCGCCGTTATGATGATATTTTGCGCCATTATTTGGAATTGAATCCAATGGCATTAGAAGAAGCACGTAAAGCGGATGAATTGCGTGCAAATGGGACAATTTTAGGGGCTTTACACGGTATCCCTGTCAATTTGAAAGATAATATCGAGACCGCCACGCCGATGCACACCACCGCAGGCGCAGAAATTTTGCTCAATTATGTTGCAATGGCAGATGCACCGCTGGTCGTACAACTGCGGGCAGGCGGGGCGGTCATTTTAGGCAAAGCCAACTTATCAGAATTTGCGGGCATCATTACAGAAATACCCGGTTACTCGGCTGTTGGTGGGCAAGTGCAAAACCCACATAGCCCCGATTTAAGCCCATTGGGTTCAAGCGCGGGTTCTGCCGCCTCGGTTGCCGCCTATTTAACGATGGTGAGTGTTGGCACAGAAACCAGTGGTTCAATCATTGCCCCTTCTAGTATAAATGGGGTGGTGGGGATGTACCCTGGCGAAGGTGTGATGGATGGAGCAGGGATTATTCCCTTAATTTTGAATAATGATACAGCGGGTCCAATTGGTCGAACTGTAACCGATGTTGCCCTGCTATTAGATGTCATAGACACCTTGCAAGTAGATTATGTTGCGGGCTTGGATGTACAAGCCTTACAAGGTGTCCATGTTGGGTTATTAGACTTTGGTAATGATGACGTGGCAGGGCTGTTAAATACATATTTTACCGATGTAGGTGCAACTGTTCAGGCGGTTGAACTCTCTGGCGATGTGGACACCTTTGGTCAATTATCTAATGCGAGTTTTTTCAGTGGTATTGATATTGATTTGGGTGGACATCTAAGCCAAATGGATTTACCCATTGCTACATTAGCAGAACTGGTCACCTATAATGCCGAAAGTCCAACCATACGTATCCCAAGAGGACAGGCTATTTTGGAAATGGCGGTCAATACTAATGCCACAACGCCTATTAGCGATGGAGATTACGCGCAGATTATCGCCTATGCGCGTCAATCGGCATCAGACATCCTTGATGCAACCCTCGCCGACAATGATATTGAAATTCTGGTCACATTGGGTAATACCCACTCTCTCTATTATTCCACCGCAAATTATCCCGCCATCACTATCCCACTTGGGCTACTTGCCGATGGAATGATAAGCGGTGTGACATTGATTGGAAAACCGGGTAGCGAAGCTCGTTTATTGGCGCTGGCGTATGCGTTTGAACAAGCTACTCAATTACGAGTAACACCCGTCTTGCCAGAGAATTAGGTTCTGTCGGCGTTTTGTAGAAAGGTATTTATGAGGCAATTTAGCATGACATATATGCCATCCCTACAATCCGATAACCCTGTTTATGATTGTAGGGACATGATAATGCTGGTTGCTAAATAAAGGCGGTGTTTAACCTCACTCCTAAATCCTCTCTCCCAAACGGTTCACTGCACAACACATGTCATATTTGTGAAGATATGGCAGGCGATAAATCATGTGCCTGATTGACCAAAAACCCCATTTATGGGGTTGATATGCCGATTTTGAGCGGTTTTGAAGCATACTTTATCGATTCGATAGGCAAGTCAACCCCGTTCACGGGGTTTCGTAGGGCTTACGCATAAAATAAATACATATCCATTTGACTTGTGTGCGGTACTAGCGCCTGCTTTTGGCGCGTATGTCCGCCCGTTTCTTATCATTAACCGTTAGAAAATTGTTTCATGCGTTTGCCCTATGTGTCATCCCGAATAGGATTGGCAGGCAATAAATAACCTGTTTAACATCGCCGATTGGGTAGACTTACTACATCCTCAAATCGGCACAAAAAAGGCAAAAAAGGGCGCATCACACGCGCCTTTTTGCATTCAATTTGACGCTCACTTGTTCGCATCGGCTCATAATCTGGTATGCTAGATAACAGCATAAACAAGGAGCATGTGAGTTATGTCACGAAAATATTCCCAACTACCCCCCAATGCGCGAGCCATCATCTGGTGTGCGGTCAGCACCACACGGCAAGCAGGTGAAGACCGTGCCAGCATGGATGAGCAAGAAGCGTGGGCATTAGACATGTGTCGCCAGAACGGTTGGCAGGTGGTGGACATTTTGCGGGTGAATGGACATTCGCGTAATTATAAAGACCTCAACACACTCGCCAGTGATGCCCGCGCCAAAGGCATTGATGCCTTCGACCGCCTCATCACCCACCTGAATAAAGCCGACTTTGATGTGTTCATCTGTCGGGATGCCAATCGGTTTGCTCGGCGGGCATCCCTACTCCACTACATCGTAGAATCCATCATTTATGATTGTCACGCGGTCATCTATTCGCAACATGACGGCTGGATAACTGAAGATAATATGGCGGGGTTCGCCGCCCTCAAAGGCTATTCCATCGAGAAAGATATGCAGTGGATACGGGAAGGGCTTTCGATGGGCAGAAAACGATTATTCGAGCGTGGTATGCCCGTGAGTGGAAACACACCACTATCGCATAAACGGGTACGCAATGAACGCACAGGCAAAGGTATTGGCATTGTCGTTAATGAAGAATCCAAACTCTTATATGAACGCATCGGCACCCTGCTCTTAGAGGGTTTATCATGGGATGAGGTGGGCAAAGAGTTATATGTATGTGCAATGGCAACAACAACCGTTATAACCGCTCCGCACTCCGTTATATGATGTATAACCCACTGCTATGGGGCAATATCACACTCAGGCGGACAGGTAAAAGTGTTGGGCAATGGGTCTTCTTTGAGCATCCAAGCAAACCGTCTGATGTCGAAATTCAATATGGTGTGGTTGAACCCATGTATGGGGATGATTATGGCAGGCAAATTCAATATGAGCTGATACGCCGTCTGGACATTCAAGGCAGTACCCGCCCACAAGATACGTATCGCTTTTCTAACACCTGTGTTTGTGGCATCTGTGGAAATCCGATGTGTGTTGCCTCTACCAACACCAAAGGCAGACGCAAACGCAAATCACGCTATATTGATGGAAAAATTCAATATGGCTTATATTGTAGCCATCGCTATCGGATTATTGAGAGGGGCGAGCGTTGTGCCAACACACTGGCTTATCAGGACACATTAGAAATGGAATGGGATAAAATATTCGCCTATTTGCTCAGTGGTAAGCAGTTGAGTTCATATTTGCAAGAACCGAATACCGATGAGCCTAATGTGAATACGATTGAGCGCGAAATTCAGAAGATAAACCAGCAAATACAAACCCTGATTTATGAGCAATCGTTGGCGAGCGAATCGGCACAACCAATATATCGGCATCAGATTATGAAGCTCTCGGAACGGTTATCCATCATTGAAGATGCTCTGCGGATGGAAAGTTATAAGCAGTCGCAAAGCATCAGCCTACAAGAATTA
Organism: Anaerolineae bacterium; assembly: GCA_025454675.1. Classification (GTDB taxonomy): domain Bacteria; phylum Chloroflexota; class Anaerolineae; order Aggregatilineales; family Phototrophicaceae. The sequence continues at coordinate 5,738 of JALONZ010000032.1, forward strand.
GAGGTCTTATTGGTGGATTCATTCTGGGACTTACCCGATGTGAAAATCAACCAGACCCTAAAATCAATTCTCGGCGATTATCGGTTGGTGGTGGTACATGATAAGGTGGTTGGGATAAAATTACGCACTCGGAGCTATAAAATGTACAGAAAAACGCCATAAAATCGCGTTTATGGCGTAACATTCACAAAGTTTAACTTGTAAACTATCCAAATTGACCATTTATGCCAATGCAGGTGCTTCTTGGGTGGCACGCGGGTCTAATTCGGGGTGAATGAGACGGATGTGAATATTATTTTCATCCTTCACCACTTGCATCAACTCTTGCCATAATCCCGCGCACGCATACGTGGTATGATTCGGAAATTCCACAATCATGTCATACGGGTCGCCCTCAATGATAATTGTAAAGCGATCATTACCCGGATATGATGTTAATAATCCATGAATCCGCCCCAATGTACGGCGGTCGCGGTCATCATCATCAGTACGCTGCAAAAAAACATCTACCCAATATTCTTTGGGCGGTTTTTCGTCATCTTCGCCCATATCCGCATAATTTTTAGGTGACGCATCACGCACAGGGTCTAAAATTTTCTTGATGCTATCAGGCATGACATATTCTTGTGTGGATTGCGTCTCTATTTCATCCACATCATCATCATTTGATATGACAGCAATATCCACAAGGGGCGCTATTTCAGCATTTTGGCTATCAACCCACGGCGGAGGCGCGTTATATTCATCATCCATCATCCATGAAGGCATATTATCATCTACAGGCACATGAGTTTGCGTGGCTGTCCCCACCTGCACACTAAAATTTTGTGTGGCTTCATCCCCGATGATTTGCACCCCGCCACCATCGCGTTGCATTTCCAATTTGCCCCGAATTTTGACAATTTCGCCTTCCTCAAAATTCATTTCACCTTGCCCCACCCGCTTGGCGACTTGCTCCCAATTGCGCGGGAAAAACACCACTTCAATCGTCCCTGCGGTTTCATACCAATCTTCAATCGTCACGATTGCCATCGCTTGGTTATTTTTGGTATACACTTTGCGGAGCGCCGTGATTTCGCCTGCAATCCACACATCCCCCCGATTCACATACAATTCCGGTTCATTTTTGAGCGATTGAATTTCGCGCAAACTCGAACTTTGTCTAAAATCGGCACGATATTTATCCACAGGTCGCCCTGTGACATATAACCCCAATAATTCTTTTTCCCACGCTAATTGTTCACGGATAGGCGTTTCTTTTTCGGGCATAGGCAATTTTTCCAGTGAATCATCATGAACAGATTCTACCGTCCCGAATAAATTGGTCTGTCCCATTTCCGCATCTTTATGATGATGTGTACTCACCGAAATGAGTCTATCTAATGCCATCAGTAACGCGGGACGCTCACCAAATGCGCTGAACGCCCCCACTTTAATCAGACTCTCCAACGCCCGCTTCCCCACTTGGCGCAAATCTACCCGATGACAAAAATCGCGCAAATTCGCAAATCTTCCGCCAGCCTCGCGCACTTCAATAATTTTCTGAATCGCGCCTTCACCCGCGTTCTTAATCCCCGCCAACCCGAAGCGTATCCCGCGTGTGCCTGTTTGTGGGTCAATTTGAATATCAAAGTCCAATTGGCTCGCATTCACATCAGGAGGCAAAATGGGGATGGCTAACCGCCGACATTCTTCTAAAAATGTACCGATCTTTTTCGAGTCATCCCGATGTGTGGATAACATCGCCGTCAAATATTCGGGCGGATAATTGGCTTTCATATACGCCGTCTGAACCGTCACTTTGGCATAATCCGCGGCATGACTCTTATTAAAACCATAATTGGCAAAGAAATCAATATCATCAAAAATGGCATGAGCCGCTTTTTCATCCACGCCCTTTTCGGGTCCGCGTTCCACAAATGTGGCTCGATGTTTTTCCAAATCCTCTTTTTTCTTTTTGGATACGGCACGGCGCATCAAATCGGCTTCCCCTGCCCGATACCCAAATAAATCCCGCGCAATCTGAATCAGTTGTTCCTGATAAACAATAATGCCATACGTCTCTCTGAGGATGGGTTCTAAATTCGGATGTTTATAATCCGTCTTTTCTTCATCTTGCAAGCGCCGATTATATTGTGGAATGAATTGCATCGGACCAGGGCGATATAATGCCACACCCGCGATGATATTCTCGAATACTTTGGGGCGCATATCACGCAACATTTGTTGCATCCCCCCACTTTCAAGTTGGAACACCCCCACCGTATCCCCCTTGCCCATCATCACAAACGCCGCATTCAGTCGTTCTAATTCATCTTGTGTGAGTGTGGGGTCATCATGCCGATATGGAATATTTTCCATCGTGTATTTGATACCGTGATGCTTCTCCACCAAATCACAGGCTTTCCGCAAAATGGTCAGGGTCGAAAGTCCCAAAAAGTCCACTTTAAGCAACCCAATTTGCTCGCAGGTTTCCATCGGGAATTGCGTCACCGCCTCTAAGATGGTGTCTTCTGCTTCTTTATCTTCTTTAGCAGTCGTGGGGCGGTGCAACGGCAAATATTCATATAACGGATTATCCGCGATGATGATACCTGCCGCATGAGTGGACGCATGACGGCGCACCCCTTGTAATTCTTTGGCAATATCAATCACCTTCCGCAATTGCGAGTCGGTATCATATAACCTTTTTAGGTCGGGGTTATCCTCAACATATTCCATCAGTTGCTTCGGCTTGGCATCTTGTGGGATGAGTGATGCCACCTTATTCACATCAGGCAATGGCATATTTAACGCCCGCCCCACATCGCGCACCGCCGCTTTTGGACCCATCGTCCCAAATGTGATAATCGCCGCCACTTTATCTTGACCATATTTTTGTACCGCATACGCAATCATATCTGAACGGCGGTCATCTGGATAATCGAGGTCAATATCGGGCATGGTTTTACGTTCCGGATTCAAAAACCGCTCAAATAGCAAACTGTTTTGAATCGGGTCAATATTGGTAATCCCCAAACAATACGCCGCCAAACTGCCCGCGCCAGACCCGCGCACATTCCACCAAATATCGGTCGCCCGCGCAAATTCGCATAAATCCCACACAATGAGAAAATATGAATTGAAACCCATTTTATCAATCACGCCCAGTTCATATTCCAACCGTTGGCGCAAGTCGGGGTCGTTAGCGCGGTCGCCAAACCGCCATTTCATACCAATATCACATAATTTCGCCAAATAGGTGGTCGTATTGTACCCCTCTGGCACAGGGAAAAATGGCAAGTGATACCCTTCACGCTTGAGGTCAAGGTCGCACATATCGGCAATCTTGACCGAGTTATGAATCGCTTCTGGCACTTCGCCAAAATTGCGCCACATCTCTTGTGATGAGTACACATAATACGTATTATCGGAAAATCTCAGGCGTTTTTGGTCATCTTTCAGCGCGTTGGTCTGAATACATAACAACGTATCGTGCGTATCATAATCACTTTCCAACACATAATGCACATCGGTTGTCGCCAATAACCCGACATTCGTGCGATTTTTGCGATTATATTCCACTAACCACTGATTCAGCGCCTCTTGTTCGGGAATGTCATGTTTTTGCAATTCCAAATAAAAATGGTCAGCCCCAAAAATATCCGTGAATTGACCAATCGCACGATGCGCCTCTTCATCGCGTCCATCTTGAATAAAACGGGGAATCCGCGCCGCCAAGCACCCACTGGTGGCAATTAACCCCTCTGAATGCGCCGCTAAAAAGTCTAAATCAATGCGAGGCTTATAATAATACCCTCGCAATTGGGCTTCACTGCTCAATTTGAGCAAATTTTTATACCCCGTCATATTTTGGGCAATCAGCAAAATATGATACGGATTGCGGTCTAATGCGGAATCTTTATCCGTCATCCCGCGTGGCGCAAGATAGGCTTCGACACCAATAATCGGCTTAATATCAGCTTTACGACATTCTTCGTAAAAATCCATCACCCCGAACATCGTCCCATGGTCGGTGATGGCAATGGCGGGCATCTCTAATTCTTTGGCACGCGCCACCAATTTTTTGATTTTGCTCAATCCATCTAATAATGAAAATTCAGTGTGAACATGCAAATGGACGAATGTATCATCAGCCATAAAATGCCCCTCTCGGCGCTTTTGACTCACCTAGCCAGCTATAAAAAAATTGTCCTATCAGAACACTTGAATTATAACCGATTTTTGCCCCGTAAAGCATTAAAAAGCGATAGTCTTAGCATGGAGATTTGACTATCGCTTTCACTCATGTTAATGGTTTGTGAAGCGTTTGTTATGAGTAATCCAGATTACCCTTCAATCAATAATGATTCAGGGTCTTCAATCAGGTCTTTCACCTTCACCAAAAATTGCACCGCCTCGCGTCCATCCACAATCCGATGGTCATAGGTCAGTGCCACATACATCATCGGACGCACCACAATTTCGCCATTTACCACCACAGGGCGGTCTTTGATGGCGTGCAAGCCCAAAATGCCAACTTGCGGTGG
>JALONZ010000551.1 GCA_025454675.1 Anaerolineae bacterium
TTTGAATGTGGGATTGCGATTGACGGATTTAATGATTTTAATGTGGGCGATAGAATTGAATTTTTCGTCATGGAGCGTGTCAATTAGTGATGGGGTGGGGCAGACCATCTGCCCACCTCTTATCGAAAGGATTGGAAGATGTCTATCAAACAAGGGCGTGTTGGGGAACGTATTCAGACTATCCTCAGCGAATTGTTACGCCGAGAAGTATCTGACCCGCGCTTGCATAATGTAACCATCACCGAAGTGAAATTAGACCCCGAATTAATGTTTGCCGATATTTATGTGAACGCATTAGGGGATGAATCGCGCCAAGACCAAGTGATGAAAGGTCTAAAAAGTGCTAGTGGATTTTTACGCCGTGAAGTGGGCAAGCGCGTTCACCTGCGTAATACACCGGAATTACATTTTCATTGGGATGTGACGCTAGAACGTGGCGAGAACATGAACCGCTTGTTATCGAATTTGGTGATTCCGCCTGTATCTGATGACAAACAAGAGGGTGAAGAACTTGATGGCAATGATTAAACGCACCGAATGGGCAGATGCGACTGCACTTATTCAATCGGCACAAAAAATTGTGGTTGTGACGCATGTTTCACCGGATGGGGATGCGTTTGGCTCGATGTTGGGTTTGGTGAACGGGTTATTATCACTGGACAAACAGGTAGATTGTGCGGTGGATGATGGCGTTGACGATTATATGGCATTTTTGCCGAATAGCACCCTGATTCAAAAGAAATTGACGACAGGTGAATGGGATGTCATGATTTCCACAGATGCCAGTGATGAACAACGCACGGGCGAATGTGGGGCATATGCACGCGCTCATAGCCAAAAAGTGATTAATATTGACCATCATGCCACTAATACGATGTTCGGTGATGTGTATTTGGTAGATTCAACGGCTGTATCTGCCACAGAAGTGGTCTTTCGGTGGTTTGAGACGATGAATTTGCCATTGGATAAAACAATTGCATTGCCATTATTGACGGGATTGGTGACAGATACAATGGGTTTTCGGACGAGTAATGTCACGACGGATACACTCACCACCGCACAAAAATTGATGAACGCAGGCGCATCATTAGCAGAAGTGACTGCGCGTGCCTTAGATACGCGCTCATTTGATTCTCTTATGATTTGGCGGTATGCCCTTGCTACGGCTGAACTGCATGAAGGCGGGGTACTCTCTGCCGAATTGACCCTCGTTGATGCTCAACAAGTGGGTATGACCGAAGCCAATGATTTGGGATTGGTTGGATTTTTGGTCAAAGTGGATGAAGCTATGATTGCGGTTGTATTCAAAGAGGTAGATGGTGGCAAAATTAATGTGAGTATGCGTGCTAAACAGGGTTTTAATGTTTCACAAGTGGCATTTGCATTAGGCGGGGGTGGACACGTTCAGGCGGCAGGTGCAACGGTGGACGGTTTGATGGATGATGTCAAAGCGCGGGTTATACCGATGCTGATTGATGCGGCAAAAGCAGGGACACTGACCATTGGCTAATCCGTTTGGTTTTTTGAATATCAACAAACCGCTTGGTATCACCAGTCATGATGTGGTTGCCAAAATTCGGCGGGGGTTCAAAATTAAAAAAGTGGGTCATGCAGGCACATTAGACCCCTTAGCCACAGGGGTCTTGGTGATTTGCATCGGGGATGCCACCCGCCTGAGCGATTATGTGATGCACAGCCAAAAAACCTATATCGCACAAGTGAAATTTGGTGAAGCCACCACAACGTACGATGCTGAAGGCGAAATCACCGCACAAAAAGAGGCTTCTCATATCACTCAAGCCGATATAGAAGCCGTTTTGCCCCAATTTACGGGCGAAATTCAACAAATTCCGCCGATGTATAGTGCTATCAAAAAAGACGGTAAAAAATTATATGACCTTGCCCGCGCAGGCGAAACGATTGCCCTAGACCCGCGCCCTGTGACCATTCATCAACTCAAAATAATTCAATGTGACTCACCTATCGCCCAAATTGAGATTCAATGCGGTTCTGGGACATATATCCGCAGTTTGGCGCATGATATGGGGCAAGTGTTGGGTGTTGGGGCGCATTTGGTGGGATTGATTCGGGTGAGCAGTGGCGCGTTTGATTTGGCTAAATCGTATGACTTAGAGGTATTATTGAATCACCCTGAATGGGAATCGTGCTTGGTGGACGAATCGGTCGCACTCGCGCATTTTCCGCGTATTGACTTAGACCAAACTGATACCATTCATATCCAACACGGCAGAAACCCGATGAATGTGCCAGCATCAACGCATGAGTTTGGGCGGGCTTATTCACCTAATGGGCAATTTATTGCCTTATTACATGCAGAAAATTATCAATGGCGACCCTATAAAGTTTTTGCGTCAACCTCTGAATAAGGATTATTTTATGAGCCATATTTCTGATATTTCCAATGTTCATCTGCTCCAACCCTCAGTCGTCACCATTGGGGTATTTGATGGTGTGCATAAAGGGCATCAACACCTGATTAAACAATTGGTGCAACATGCTCATTCCACAGGACGATTGGCGGTTGTACTCACATTTTTCCCGCATCCGGATATTGTGTTGCGCGGGTTAAAAGGGCGCTATTACATTACACACCCCGACCAACGCGCCCAATATTTGCTCAATTTAGGTGTGGATTATGTGGTAACACACACCTTTGATGATACGACACGCTATATGCGAGCGATGGATTTTG
>JALONZ010000552.1 GCA_025454675.1 Anaerolineae bacterium
GACCAACAACAATATGTCTTTAATTTAGATGAAAGTCGGATTTTTTTGGACGCTATTCCGAATGGGGCGATATTGGTAGATAGGGGGAGCGACTATCAACTGGCTAGAAGGTATATGGCGACTGATGAGGGTATTTATATCTGGCGACCAGATGAGGGTGAAACCCTGTTAATAGATGGTGCTGTCAACATACCGAAGCGGTGATAATGAATGAGATTAGATAATCCTGCTTCTGTGCCTATTTTTGATTAATTTTAAGCGTTCTCTCATACATTAGATAGCCCTGTTTAGCAAATTCTTATAATGGATGTGTTACGATAGGTGAAGAAAAATTGATTTTATTCACACAAGGAGAAAACCTTCATGGCTTTTGAACTTCCTAGCCTTTTGTATGCTGATAACGCGCTTGAACCCCATATTGATGCCAAGACGATGGAAATTCATCGTGGCAAACATCATGCGGCGTATGTCACCAATTTGAATAACGCCATTGCTGGCACAGAATGGGATGGCAAGTCCATCGAAGAAATTTTAGCCAATTTGGGTGCTGTTGCCGAAGATAAACGCGGTGTCGTCCGTAATAATGGTGGTGGTCATTGGAATCATAGTTTGTTCTGGCAAATCCTCAGCCCCAAACAAACCGAAATGAGTGCCGAATTGAAAGGCGCGATTGAAAAATCATTCGGTAGCGTGGATGCGATGAAAGAAGCCTTCGCCAAAGCCGCAATGGGGCGGTTTGGGTCGGGGTGGGCGTGGCTGGTTGCGGATGGGGATGGCTTAAAGATTACCTCTAGCCCCAATCAAGATAATCCATTGATGGACGGTGTGCCTGCCAATAAGGTGTTACTGGGTTTGGATGTGTGGGAACATGCCTATTATCTGCATTATCAAAATCGTCGTGCCGATTATGTGACGGCATTTTGGAATGTGGTGAATTGGGCGGAAGTATCGAGCCGCTTTGCCCATTCCAAGTAATTTTTCATAGCTAGTTTGCAAGGGCGCAACATGTTGCGCCCTTACGCGACATGATATAACACAATACATCATAGAGATATGACACATATCACCTCGAATATTGTTCACAATCCGCAAAAAAGGCGCTACAATGAGTAGCGTCTTTTTGATTTTAGAGGACGTTTATACGGCAATCACGCCGTTTTATGGAGACCAATATGACTGACTATCGTATCGAAAAAGATTCACTCGGTGAGGTGCGCGTACCCGCCAATGCCTTATATGCCGCCCAAACCCAACGCGCCGTGGAAAATTTCCCTATCACAGGCATGAAACCATATCCCGCTTTTGTGTGGAGCATGACCGTGATTAAACGCACCGCCGCGCTGGTGCATAAGGAACTCGGTTTGCTGGATGCCAGCATTGCCGATGCTATCATTCAAGCATCTGATGAAATTTTGGCGGGTCAACACATGGAACACTTCGTTGTAGACCCCTTCCAAGCAGGTGCAGGCACAAGCCACAATATGAATGTGAATGAAGTCATTGCCAACCGCGCCAATCAAATTTTGGGTGTGGCGTTGGATGCCCCCAAAAAACCTGTGAATCCGAATGACCATGTGAATATGGCACAAAGCACGAATGACACCATCCCCACTGCGATTCGGCTGGGCGTGTTGTGGAAATTTGATGAACTGATTGCCACCTTGCAAAATTGCGCCGATGAATTCAAGAAAAAATCACGCGAATGGGATGATGTTGTCAAGAGTGGGCGCACACACTTGCAAGATGCTGTGCCTGTCCGTGTGGGTCAAGAAGTGGGTGCATGGGCAAAAGCGATTGAACGTAACATCGAAAAATTGCAATTTGCCGCCGAAGGCTTGCGCCGTTTGGGTATTGGTGGGACAGCCGCAGGCAGTGGCTTGAATGCCCATGAAGAATATCATGCGCGTATGGTGAAGGGACTGACCGCGTTGACGGGTATCAAATTGTATGAATCCGATGATTTGTTTGAATCCATGCAATCCATGCAGGATGCGGTGTTCTTCTCGGCGGCGATGCGGAATATGGCGCAAGATTTAACCCGTATTGCCAATGATATTCGCCTGTTGGCAAGCGGTCCGACCACCGGCTTGGCAGAAATGACCTGCCCAACGGTGCAACCCGGTTCTTCTATCATGCCCGGTAAGGTGAATCCGGTGTTGGCAGAAATGTTGAATCAATCTATGTATCATGTCATGGGATGTGATTACACCGTCATGATGTGTGGTCAAGCAGGGCAATTGGAATTGAATGTGATGATGCCCATGATTTCGCACAACTTGAATGAAATGATGATTGTGATGATTGGCGCGGTGCGTGCCTTCACCGAAAAATTGGTGAGCGGACTCATCCTGAATCGTGAACAAGCAGAACGTTGGTTGGCGAAGAATCCGATTTTGGTCACGGCATTGAATCCCATCATCGGTTATAACAACGGCGCGATGGTCGCTAAGAAAGCCCTTGCAGAAAATAAGAGTGTGCGCGAAGTTGTTTTGGAACTCGGTTTGATGAAAGCCGAAGACCTCGACAAGGCGTTGGATGCGTATGAAATGACCAAAGGCGGTTTGCAAGGTATCGCGGCGGGTGGCTGATAGATGAGATTCATTTTTCTGCTGGCTGTAATGATGATACTCGCAGGATGTGGGGGGGAGAGTACCCCCGCATCGCCAGAAGCGACAGAAGCCCCTGCCGAATCGGGCGCGGTGAAAG
>JALONZ010000553.1 GCA_025454675.1 Anaerolineae bacterium
GTGCGTTGCAATTTTAGCGCCTGTTCTTGCAAGTTCAAAATATCCTCCACGACCAAATCCCGCGCTTGCACATGCTGAAACGCATTATAGGAAGATTCCGACCCAATACTGAACATATAATGCGTCCCTGCTACCACCCGTGTATGGGCGGCAGGAAATTCCAATTTGCACAACAAATCCAACATATCGGTCAGGTCTACCAGTGGGTCACGATGCCCCAACATCACGCGGAAAAATTCAAAATTCCGCGCAATCTCAAAATCTTTCAGTAGTCCCATCGCCATGAAGGTCGCGCCCGTTATCCCGCGTGGGGTTTCATTATATTGCACATTGTGAAGTTCTTTTACGCGGTCACTCGCGCCCAAAGACAAATTGCGGAGCATACTCGGCTTCACAAATCGCTCCACAAATTCCAAAAATTTAACCCGTTGCAAAATGCTAATGCCAACGCCCAATGTCGTAAAGAACCGCCTATCTTGTTCGGCTTCCAATAATAAGGCAGGTGCAAGCGCATAACGGGTGAGTTCACCTTCGCGCCAATGGAGCGGGTTGGCATAAAACAACATCGCCCCACCCATGCTATGCCCAATGAGATTGACGACTTTCAATTGTGTATCGCCCGGTTGTCGGCGCAATTTAACCACATCCAGCCAACGTTCCAAAGCACGCATGGCGGCGGGTGGATTGCACGATTCTAATTCGGGGGTGTGGGATGAAAATAGCGAATCACCAAAGCCGTTGTGGTCAACCGCAATGCTCACCATGCGCCGATTTGCCATACACACCATACCGGGCAATTCTTCCCAAATTTTATGATTGCCCGTCCAGCCATGAATGAACACCGCATAGCCTTGCACATTGCTAATCCGATTGACCAAATCTTCATCCGGTGTGGGATAGTCTTCGGGCCAAGTCACTTGCCATTTGAACTCCGTCAGTCCGCTCTCATCTAACATATCGCGCCCTGCTGTCGCATCAATCAAGCCATTTTGGATAAGATGTGTCATGTGATATGTGGCGGTATAGGTATTAGGGACGATACCGGGCGTGCGGAACGAATAGCCATTGACCCATTCTAGGTGATTGCGTCTATTGAGCATGAGCGACATCCTTTGTTGTGAACTATCCCAAATCTGACTTTGATTATAGTCCTATTCGGATATGAACGCGCATTACAATTCGGATACTATTTCATCTTCACCAGCATAATCCCCGCATCCGCCACGCCCAACCGCGCATAAAACGCCCGTGCTTGGTCATTGGCACGTTGCGTATTGACCATCAGCGAAGATAAGCCCAATTGCCCTGCCCGCCTGAATACCGCCTCTAACAATTCTGCGCCAATTCCGCGCCGTTGATAGGTGGGCAACACCGCCATATCATCAATGAACCCGCGTGATTCGGTCAATCCGCGCACAACGGATAACGCGACGCACCCGACAATCATTTTGGGAGCGGTTTGCGTTTGCGCCACAAATACTTCTACCGTGCGACTTTCGCGCAATCGAAACACGACCAATGCCCATTGGTCGGATGTTAAATTGCGGTTGGCGGGGATGAGCGCCAATAAGCCGATGACGTGTTCCATATCATCCATCTCAAACGGACGGATGATGAATTCAGGTGGCGGGTTATGGCGACTCGCTTCATCTAACAGCACCCCGCGCTGATGTTTTTCCAGCCATTCCGCCATAATTTCGCGGTGTGTGCGGAATGGGAGCATCGGCATGTCATCGGGCATGAATACGCGCACACCCGCCGCATCATCCCCTGCCCGCAATTCCCCACCAATCGGTTTGAGCCGATAAAATATCATGATGCCACTCACAGGCGGACCCTCTGGGAACGAATTGATGCCCATCAATTCAACAATTTCGACCTTTAGCCCCGTTTCTTCTTCAGCCTCGCGGATGGCGGCTTCTTCTGCCGATTCATCCGCCTCCACAAATCCGCTAGGGAGTGTCCATTCGCCTTTATGCGGGGGATTGCCTCGTTGAATCAAGACAACCCCGCCATTCATCTCGATGAGTAACCCCACACCGGGTACAGGATTCACATAATGCACATATCCACAATTATCACAAGCAGGGCGAACACGTCCCCCTTCTTCGCGGGTGGTGAGTGTGTTGCCACAAATTGGGCAAAAGGTAAGTTTTTTTGGCATGATATGGTCTCAATCTTTAGGATGTTCGGTTATTCATGGACTCATTATAATATAGGTATGAGATGTAGAATCATTTTCTTGATATGTTTGCTATTTACGGGCTGTACGCTAGAGGCGACACCCATCCCCACACCCGATATCCCGCGTGTGCAATTTATCGCGCCCGCCAATAATAGCCGTGTGGTAAATGGGACAGACTTAACAATTGACCTCTTCGCCCAAGATAGTACATTGGGCATCGCCAAAATCGAATTTTATGCCGATGGTAGCCTCATCAAAGAGGCATCCTTGCCCAATTATGATGTGCAAACAGATTTCCGTATACAGGTGAATTGGTTAGCCAGTGGATTAGGGTTTCATGCCTTATCCGCGATTGCCTACCGTCCAGATGGCACGCGCAGTAACGAAGTTTTTTTGAGTATTGAAGTGGTTGATGGATAATAAAAATGACAACACTCCAACGGATTGATTACCGCCCGAGTTATGAAAATTTATCTCCCGAAGAAGAATTGCAATTGCGCCGTCATTTCAC
>JALONZ010000033.1 GCA_025454675.1 Anaerolineae bacterium
CGGTTGTGGCGCAATCGGTGACGGGAAATCAAGACGCGCAATCTGTCCCCAATAACGAAATTTCTGCGTTTAATGGTGTATCTGCACCTCAAGATTCTGTACAGCAACAAGCCGCACCAACAGTTGCCATTGAACAAATCCCCCAACAAAGCCAACTTGAACCGGGCGCGACTCCAACGTTAGACCCGCTTTATGCGCGTGCGACTCAGATTATTTTAGAGCCGACATTTACCGCCGCGGCGCTTACACAAGCCGCTTTGAATGCTGTACAACCCTTACCGACTTTTACCCCAACATTTGAACAGCCACAACAACCACAACAATTTGTGCCAACCTTCACCCCACAACCAACTCCATTTATTGCCGGGTCAGATTGTGTGCATGAGGTGGTGCAAGGTGAGAATTTATTCCGCTTATCGCTCAGATACGGTGTAAATGTTACCGACATTGCCCGTGTTAGTGGCGTGACCAATATCAATCTCATCATTGTTGGGCAAAAATTAACTATCCCTGGATGTGGTACAACTGGGGTGCGTCCACCAGCGACATCTATCCCAACCCAATCGGCAAATTTGGCGCAGGTGAGTTCCGTCAGCACGCCAGTCCCTAGCGCGGGTGGTGTGACCCATATCGTTCAACAAGGTCAGACCCTATTTGAAATTTCATTGCAATATGGCGTACCTGTGAATAGTATTGCGGCGCGGAATGGTATTAGCAACATTAACCTGATTTACATCAACCAAGAGCTGATTATTCCATGACCGATACAAAGCGATTAGAAGAAAATACACTTGACCGCCAGCCCATTTATCATGGGCGGGTGGTCAAACTCGATTTGGTGACAGTCACCTTACCCGATGGTCAATCGAGTCAGCGCGAAATCATTACCCATCCGGGCGCGGTGGCGATTGTTGCATTGGATGAAGCCCAAAATGTGTTGATGGTACGTCAATTTCGGTTGGCGGCGGGACGAGTGATGCTGGAAATCCCCGCAGGTACACTTGAGCCGAATGAAGCCCCGCTTATTTGTGCAGAACGCGAGTTACAAGAGGAAACAGGTTATAAACCGCGCCAATTAGAACCGATTGGCGGGATTTTTGTCGCGCCCGGTTATACGACAGAATACATTCACTTGTTTCGTGCAAGCGATTTGGTTGAATCACGCCTAGAGATGGATAGTGACGAATTTATTGAAGTGGTCAAAATACCATTCCAACAAGCCTTAGATATGGTGGATAATGGCGAAATTCAAGACGCAAAAAGCATTGCTGGGTTGCTTCGTGTGGCACGCCAATTGGCAACACAGTAACACCCTTGAGAATGTGTTCATCGGTTGTTATAATGGTTGTTCGCTAAATTAAGAGATACTCCATACGCCAAATAACGGGCGTATTTTTTTGATTGAAGGGATAAAATCACTGTGAACGAGTTACTGCAATCACTCGCTATGGAAAAGCGTGGTCATCCACCTGTCACCACTGGCGATACCGTTAAAGTCCATGTCCGCATCATTGAAGGCGGTAAAGAACGTGTTCAAATTTTTCAAGGTTTGGTCATCCGTCGTCGTAATGGCGAAAGCAACGATGCCAACTTCACCGTGCGCCGTATTGCCAGTCATGGGGTAGGGGTGGAACGTACATTTTTGCTCCATAGCCCACGTATCGAAAAAATTGAAGTGTTGCGTCATGCAAAAGTGCGTCGCGCTCAATTGTATTATCTGCGTAATTTGCGTGGTAAAGCCGCCCGCTTGAAAGAACGTAGAGACTAATTTGGTTATGTTACCACTAATTGGCATTACAGGGTCTATTATTGAGCGCAACAACAATCGGTACATCGTCGCATATGAACCAAACGCTAAAGCGATTGTTGAGGCAGGTGGGTTGCCAGTTGTAATTCCGTGTGATTTAGATGAGCAAACACTCCGTGCCATTTATGAACGGGTAGATGCGATTTTATTGCCCGGTGGTGGCGATGTTGACCCTCAATTTTATGGCGCACCACAACATGCCAAAACTGCGCTCATCATTCGTGAGCGCGATACAGCTGAAATTCAAATTGCAAAATGGGCAGTCGCCGATGATTTGCCCATTTTGGGAATTTGTCGGGGGCATCAGGTGTTTAATGTGGCGTTTGGCGGGGCATTGCTTCAAGATATTCCATCTGAGATACAAACCCCCTACGCGCATGATATTGAAATGGGGATGCCACGTAATACGTTGTTGCATGATATAAAAATAGACCCTCAAAGTAGACTTGCAAAAATTTTGAAAACCGAGCAAATTCGTGTTAATAGTTTGCACCATCAAGCGGTGATGAAAGCCGCATCAAATGTTAAAATTACAGCTTATGCGCCTGACGGCATTATCGAAGCATCCGAGATGCCCGATAGACGGTTTGCGCTCACGGTTCAATGGCATCCAGAAGATTTACAAGATATGTCGCAAATGCGTGATTTATTTAAGGCATTTGTAGATGCCGCCCGCGAAAAATCATCAGCGAATGGAAAATGAACACGGGCAAAATTGGCGTATTTGATTCAGGAGTAGGGGGGCTATCGGTTTTACGTGAAATTCACCGATTGCTTCCTGATATTCCAACCCTCTATTTTGCCGACCAAAAGCATGTTCCCTACGGACCCCGACCTCATACTGAAATTTATGGTTTTGTGCGCCAAGTCACCGATTTTTTTATCGCAAATGGCGCTGAAGTGATTGTTTTGGCGTGCCATGCCGCCAGTGCCGCCGCTTTATATCCTTTGCGCGAAGATTATCCACATATCCCATTTGTTGGGATTGAACCCGCCGTCAAACCCGCCGCAATTGCCACAAAAAGCCGTGTGATTGGTGTTTTAACCACACAAGCAACGGCAGACGGGGAATTGTATCGTAAAGTGTTGACGCAATTCGCAAAAGATGTGCGCGTAATTACACAAGTTGCCCCACGCTTGGTTGAATTGGTTGAAGCGGGGACATTTCATACCGAAACAGGCAAAGCGGTGATTGCCGATTATCTCAACCCGCTCATAGATGCGGGAGTAGACCAGTTGGTTTTGGCGTGTACCCATTTTCCATTTTTAGCCGATGAATTGGCGGAAATTTCTGATGGGAAAATGACATTGGTTGACCCCGGATTGGCGGTTGCCAAACAAGTAAAACGGGTGTTGCCTATGCAATTTGTCCCTGCGGACGAATCACATGCTTATTTTACCAGTGGCGATGTCAAAGCATTTCAACTTGCCCTACAAAGGCTCATTGGGGTGTCTGCATCGGCGCAAACACCCTCAATTTTTTAATTATTCTTCGGTTATATTGGGGTCTAGGGGTTTCGTATCGGATTTGACTTTGGTCATTTCTGATGTTTGAACGGCTTTTTCTGCGACAGCACCTTCAAAGGTCAAGACGCGCTTTGTGCCTTCTTTGATGGTGACGGGGAGCAAAATATTGAAGGTAGAACCGGGATACGGCTCAATCATACTATGCCCTTCGCTTTCTGCCCAAATTTTGCCACCGTGTCCCTCAATAACCCCGCGTGCAATGGTTAGACCTAAACCCGGTCCCGCGCCCAAAAATTTGTATGCACCTGTGGAATGCAATGACGGGTCATAGGCGCGGAAAAATTTCTTAAATATCATCTCTAAGTTCTTTTTATCCACGCCAACACCTGTATCCCGAATTTGGATGAGTACACGGTCAACATCATCGGGGGATGTGGCGGGTTGCAAACTGGCGGTGATTTCAATGCGTCCGCTATCGGGTGTGAATTTGATGGCGTTGACAATCACATTGCGGAAGGCTTGCACAAGGCGTTGCAAATCGGCGGGCAGGGTGGGTAATCCACGCAGACCACGCGCCGATAAGGTGAGTTTGCGTTGTTTGATGGCATCGGTGAGGGGTTCAATCGCCATTTTAATTAGGGCTTCGGGGGATGTTTGGGTAAAGCGCAAGTCCATCGCATCCACATCGAGTTGGCTCACATCCAACATGGCAGAAATCAGTTCTTCCATACGTTCTGTGGCTTTACGCAAATTGCCGACCAGTGTTACCGTTTGGTCTTGGTCAAGCATCCCTTGGTCATTGAGCGCATCAATAATATCGGTATATCCGCGAATTTGTGCCAGAGGGGTACGCAATTCATGACTGGCAATCGTTACGAAGTCTGTTTTTACCGCGTCCATGCGCTCCAATTGTTCATTGGTGTTTTTGAGCGTACTATTCAATGAGCGCATACTTTTATTCAGATGTTGTAAATCTTCCACCAGTCGCGCATTACGTAAGGCGATGCCTGTTTGTTGGGCGAGGGTAGATAGCAACACCAAATCGGATGGCATGAAGGCGGTATCATTGATTTTGGGACCAAAACCTAAAATGCCGATGAGCGTTTGGTCTAGTGTGACGGGGGCATAAGCACTCATCTGAATTTCGCGGAAAAACTGGCGTTCATACCCCACAATATGCCGATATTCAGGGGCGAATTCAATATCGAATTGGGTAATCGGTTGGCGGTCTTTTGCCAATGTGAGATAGAGTGGGCTATTGAGCGAAATTTTGCCAGTTTTACGGTCATTGGGGCTATTGGGTTGGCGTACAAGCAAATCAATCGCATCTATGGATGTGTTGCTCAGTAAGATGAGGCAACATCCACGCACACGGAGTAACTCGGTTAATGTTGCAGTGGTAGATGGAATAAGGCTTTCTAATTCCACCATTTCGGATACCAATTGGCTATACTGACGGGTGATTTGGGCGTTATCTTGGCGGTTACGTGCGGTGACTTTTTCGATAACCCATTCTGCCAATTGGCGCAGTGGGATATACAGTAATGCGACTAATATCGCCAGCGCACCCATCACAAATAAGCCTTCGGGGTCGGCTTGAAGCCCGCCACGCGCCGAGATGTATAATGCACCGAGCGTTAATAATGCGCCGATGCTCACGGCAGTGGCAATACGAAATCCAAAGAGTAGGGCGGTGCGAATATCGAATAGGCGATGTTTTGTCAGGGCATAAATGGTGGAGATGGTGCTAACAAGGCTAAACAAAATGCTCAGTGCCGATAAATTATCGCTCCCACCACTGGCGGCGATGAGCGCGAATAACATCGGGGCAGATGACATCACCCAAAAAAGCGCCCGATTTGCGACTTCTGGCAGGCGTGCTTTATAAAACCGATAGAATGAAATAATTGTCAGAATACTACTGAGGATGAGCGCCCCAATCAAAATTGCCCATAATGTGAATGAGGGTGTTGTGAATAGCGCATCAATCCATGTTACAGGTGGGATGAGCGGGTTGGGGTCTGTTATGCCTGCGATGATAATAGCAAACAGCCAAACTCCACCTAAGATGACCCAACGATTTTGTGATGTTTTTTTTGTGGTCTGATTGAGCGTATCTTTGAGGATAATATTGCCAAAAGCGATAAATGTCGCTGAGAAGCCCAAAGTCGCCAAAAATACACGACTAAAGCGGTTTGCAAGCATAAAATCGGATGGGAGCAAATAAGTTCCGATTGCTACAATAGACAAAATTGTCGTGATATATAAACTTTGCGCCAATGCGCCATCTAATTTAAAGCGCATACGGGCAAATATCACCAATCCGATATGGATAGCGATAGCGAGGATAGTCAATAGTGGTAGCATAGAACTCATCGAAAATGTCCTTTAGTATGTGCCAATGAATGCACAACCGCTATTTTAGAATATAATAGGTTCCCTTTTTAGACCCGACTTTGACGATTAAGCCTCTTTCGACCATATCTACCAAATCCAGCCGTAATGTTTCAGACGAAACACCCTCGCAAATATTGCGATATTCGCGGTTGGTGATAGACCCATTTTTCCCGATATAGTCCAATGCCAAATTTTGACGATGATTTGATTCACGATTGGCATCTACCGATAAGGTTACTTTATTTTGTTTATCACGGGTATTGTACAATGTCACTGCAAAACTGTGCGGGTGGGCATCAAAATCGGGAGAGGGATGCCCTGCCTGCTTCATGACTTCCATCATGCGGTCAATGCCTAAGCCCAACTCTTCGATATATCCCCACTGAAACAACCCGTTCACCATACGCGGATTGCGACTGAAATGCTCATCTTTGATATTTTCGATGGTGATGAAGGCGGGCAGACTGCCCGGCGAGATGACTTCTAAACGGTCGGAATACATACGAATTTCGATGCGTCGCCCTTTGAGCCGATAATCTCGATGACAAATGGCGTTCACAATGGCTTCACGCACCGCAAATTGGGGATATTCATATGTTTCTTCGCGTTCAAGCCCCTTCACAACGGCGCTCACTGCCATCTCACTCCAGATGAGATTCCACGCACTTTCAATCAGACGGGGCAGGGGACCTGTCAATTCTTCTCGGCGGATATAACCTGCCAAGCCACTTTCGCCACGCGGATTTTTGCCCAAAAATTTGGCAAAGACCACACTTGATTGGGGTATCCATTGTTGCGGATATTCGCAAAACAGCAGAATGCCACACATGGTTGGCTTGCCGTCAGGATTGAGTGCGCCAATTTCTTTTAGCAAGTCGTCTAAATTGCCTGTGTGGGGGCGTTTGGTACGCTCGGCACGCTTTTCTAAATAGGCATCAAGCATTTTTTTACTAAAATGGTCTTTGGTGACATGAGGAATGACTTCCGATTCATAATCCCCACTCGATTTTGCGCTCACTAAGCGGGCAATTTCTTCACCGCCTAATGGACGATTTTTTGCGCCACTGCGAATCAGCACGCGCCCATCAGATAGCGCGTGTAATTCCGTGCTTCTGGGAATTTTGAGGGCATATAATTTTTGGTCTGGCGGAATTTCGCGGATGTCGTCTCCCCAATTGAGGGTATCGAGTTCTTCCCATGTGCCAACCACCACCGCAGGGCTAAACAATTCTTCCGCTTCTTGCAAGGCTTTTGCCAGACCTTCTGCATCGGCTTTACTGGTGGCATATTCACCGTTTTCTTTTAGCCCAATGACTAATGTGCCACCCTCGCTATTGGAGAAGGCGACCATTGTTTCTGCAATTTGTTTGGCATCCATGTTTTCGATGAACGCGACACGCGCTCCTTGCCCTTTGGTGATGAGGTCGGGATATATCATCTGAGTATCTTTAGATTATGCCGATAATTTTTACTATTTTAGCATAATTTGGTTAAATGCACATCAATTTGAGCGCCGAGTGGTGATGAAATAAATCCCAAATAAAAATGCGAGTATTGTCGGTGGCACACAAACTGATGCAACAATACGCGGAAAGTTGCTCATACCGATATTGCCCAAAACACTCCAAAGTATGATAAATAATCCAATGGTAAATATCCCCAAAATTGCCCCGATAATCCCGATGCGTGAAATGGCTTTTTTGTCTATTAAATTAGGGGGAGGTGTATCGCTCATCACTTATCCTTATTGATAGCATGATAAATGATGACCATCTTAGCAAGTTTTAGACCCCTATCAAGACTTGAATTTAGCTGGCAATTTGGTCTGAGGTGATATGGTCAATAATCCGCCGTAAATTGCGCTTATGGCGGTGAATTTCGGCTTTAATGCGGGCATCTAATTCGGCATCAGGCTGAATGTGTAGATTGATGTCAGTCGAGACAATCTTACGCAACACGGGTTTGAGTTCTTGCGTGTCCAAATGGATTGTTGTGGGGATAGGTTCAACATGAATCACAGGGGTGAGGAGTTGCCGATAGGCTGAACGTAGGTGCAAGGCGCGGGCATAGGCGACAACAATTATCATCATAGTGATGCTACCATAAGTTAGAATGATAAAAATTGCCAACAACATCCAATTTTGAGCCATAATAATTTTTGCTTAATCCCTTCAATTTTTATTGTAATAGAAGGGGCGATATGGCTCAATTTGAATGCGATACGAAGTCTGTTTAGAATTGGTTTGATGAGGGGCGTAACCCCCTCATGAGGGGGTTACGATGAGTAGTGTTATAGATTGTGGGGGTAATTCAACCACATTATTATCAGTTACTGCATTATCCCATGCCAACGAAACCGCATTGTTATCGGCATCGAATAACCAATACTCACCACCGACAGATAAATCAAATTCGCCATTGGTCAAGTATAAGGTACGCGATAATGGGCTATCGGTTAGGTTGGTGATGATGATGGTAATTGCACCATCTTCACGTTGAGCGGCTGTGATAAGCACATCTGTGGGTGTATCGGTATGTGATTCGAGCAGGGCTGTCCCCAATTTCTGATAAAGTTGATAGACATAATAGGTAGGGCGCACATTGTACCGCGCCAATATACCATGTCCGCCCAAATCATCACTGGTTTGCATGTTAAAGAATGCGACTCTATCCACTTGATGATTAATCAATTTGCTCAAGACACCACCCCACCAAATGGCGTTATAATGCGAATCGGGGCTGGCTTGACCGCCAATAACTGAACTCCAATGCGAATTGACTTCTGTGAAGGCAATGGGCAAATCTGTGCCTGTCTCATCGAGGATGATTTGGCGCAAATTGGTGATAATATCATCCCATGTTGCGACATCATTGCGGAGTTGTTCGATGGTGGTTGGCGTGTTTCCTTGTGGGAACGGATAACGATGCACGGCAACAATATCTATCATGTCACCATTGGCACGCAAAAATTCACGCAAAAAATTATGCGCTCTGGCGATGCCTTCATAACTATCCACACCCGTGAATTGTGATGTGTCGGGTCCGATGAATTGAATAGTGGGGTCTATGGCTAACATGGCTTCGGCAATGGCACGCCAATCACGATTATGCTGTTCGGTAGTGTAATCATCAAATAAATCGGGTTCGTTGCCGATGCTCCAATACATCACACCATAGGCTTTGGTGACATTGACATATTCCACCATTTTGGCGGCTTTTTCGGGGGTGCCACCTTCTAAACGCACGCTGATGGTGGGTTCGGCATTCAGTTGTTTACAGAGTGCAATGAATTGGTCAAGTTGAAATTTTTGAATGTCGGTTGTATCGCCAACACGCCCACCGGGGAAGCGCAAATAGCGGATGCCAGAGGCTTCCGCTTGGGGGTACAAATCGAAGGGGATGACATTCAGCAGACCGTAATTTGCGCCATAAACATAGGGGGATATATCACCGAGCGGGGCAGATATATCCACCCATAATACTGACTCTTCATCTGCATATATTGGTGATATGCACAATGCACTAACAGTTAAGATGAGGATAATCAGTTTTTTGACCATAGAAAATGTCATCCTTATTTCTCGACACCAGTAATCACGACACCGCGCATGAAGAAGCGTTGTGCAACAAGGAATAGGGCTACTGGGAAAATAAGACCTATCAACATGGAACTTTGGATGAGATGTGGTTTGACATCATAGACATAATTGAAGCGTTGAATACCGACGGCTATCGGTTGTAAGTCTGTTTTTCCGAGTAAGTAGATGAGTGGATTAAAGTAATCATTCCAAGCAAATACCAGATGGAAGATGGTGACAGCCATAATCACGGGTAAGGATTGTGGGATGATGACCGAGATTAAAATACGGAACGGACCAGCACCATCAATCATCGCCGCTTCGTCTAATTCTTTTGGTAGAGTGAGGAAATATTGACGGAGTAAGAACACATTATACGCATTGGCGAAGAAGTGTGGGACGATAAGAGGAAGCCATGTACCCGTCCAGCCAATTGCCGCAAAGAAGCCGAATGTTGGGACGAGTGTTACTTGGCTTGGGAGTATAATTGTGCTTACTAAAATTAGAAAAAGGGCGCGTTTGCGCGGAATTGGGAAACGCGCGAAGGCATAAGCCACCGAGATACATGAAATCAGTGTGCCAATGACACCCAAAATGGCGATGGCGAAGGTGTTACGAAGCATAATGGGGAAGTTGACTTGTTTATTCTCCCACACCGATACGATATTTTCCCACAAATGGATTTCGAGGGTTTCGAGTGGTTTTAGCTCGCGCCAATTGCCTTCCCAAATGATGATTTCATTAGTTTGTGGGTCTATGAATTCGTTTTGGGCGTTTGCACCACGTTTGAGTGATAAACCCGCTAAAGCACGGGTTGTACCATCTGGCAACGGGACTTCCAAGAGGGGTAATTCTTCACCCTCATAGGTATAGGTATCTTGTGTATAGGGCAATACAACACCGCGTTTGACTTGTGGCTCATCTTTGGATGCGGTGACAAGCGCATAGGCAAATGGTGTTA
>JALONZ010000034.1 GCA_025454675.1 Anaerolineae bacterium
CCTGACCAAATTTCGCGCTTAGAGGTGGATGTGATTGATAAAAATGGCATCCTTGCCATCCCTGCCCGCCCACCGGTTGCAGAAGTGGTGACGATTAGCATCGCCAACCTCATCCCACAAGCCGAATATAATGTGCAAGTGCGTGCATTCAATCAGGCGGGCGAATTGGTCACGACCAGCGACCAAAATTTCATCAACCCCAAAGTCATCACCCCAACCCCAAGCCCAACATCCACCCCACAAGTGAGCGCAATTGTAGATACGATTGTGCCAGATTTAGACAATAATCGGGTGATATTGCAATTGGCGGTACAAAGTCCAGATAGCATTGGCGAAATCACCATTGATATTTTGGATACCAACAACACCCTTGTGCGGTCTGGCATCTCATTGACCGATGGTGTCACCGAAGCCATTGTGGATTTGACCGGGCTTGAACCCGAAGGTGAATATCAAATTCGGGTCGTCACGCGCGATAATAATGGGGCTGTCCTCAGCCGCGAAACCACCGATTTTGTCAATCCAATTCGGCGTGTGGTAACACCCACCCCATCACCCACGCCTGCGGTGGTGGCGGCAATTGATAATATCAAACAAGATGAACGCCAAGAAAATTTCACCATTGACCTCCGCACCGAAAATAGCGAATTTGTCAGCTTATATCGGTTGGATATTGTGGATGAGGAGCAAGGTAGCCTTGTCGCATCACAAGAATTTAATGCCGCGGAAGTGGGCGCTCAAATTGTCGTCCCAATCGGAGATTTGCCCGATGGTAAATACCGCTTGCGTTTGGTGGCACTCGATGCAGAAGGGCGCGTTTTATCCGAAAATGTGGCGACCATCGGTTATACGCCATTCACACCGACACCCACCCCAACCCCACCCGGATTTGTGGAACAACTGGGTAAGGTCATCGCCGACCAGCCAATTGTGGGCGTGATTATCGGCATCATCATTTTGTTGCTCATCTTCTTATTGTTCTGGTTGGTGCGGTCTGCACGCCAACGCGAGAAAAATATGAAGCAACCGTCTTTACCCAATATGACGGGCGCAATTTCCATTAGCGAATTGCGTCAGGGTATGCAAAACATGGGATATGCGCCCCCACCTATTTATGGTGGCGACCAAAGCGGTCAAGAAGCTGAATTTGGCGAGCAACCCACTGGCAGTTTCTCCATCTATGGTGATGCGACCGCCATGCCGTCCAACACCGATGACCCGAATGCGACCAATTTCCAATTGGTATCGCCCGGTTTATCAGAAGAACGCACCAATGTGTTTTTGCCCGCCACATTGAATATCATTGATTCGATGGATACCAGCGTGATTGGCAAAACCTTCACCATCAGCAAGCCCATGTTTTATATTGGGCGCACGGGCAAACGCCTCAATGATATGAATGTCGAGGGTGATAAAAATATCTCGCGCGAACATGCTGATATTATCTTCGATGGTGGTGCCTATTACATTGAAGGCAAACCCAATACACATGGTGTAAAGGTCAATGATGAACGGGTGGAAGGACGCTATCCATTGGGGGCGCGTGCCATTATCAAACTGGGAGAGACAACCGTCATCGAATTTGAAATGACCAGCAACACCAGCAAAACCGCATCGCTTGATTTTTAATTCTATTGGGCAGGGGCGAAATGCCTCTGCCCTGTATACTGATGTGAGTAAAAACTTATGGTAGACCTGTTAAAATCCCTAGAAGTCTTTGGCTTATCTGATGTTGGACGCAAACGTAAACGCAATGAAGATTTCTTCAATTACGTCATCCCCTCCCCGAACACACCAGAAGAATCGCTCGGTGCATTTTTTGTTGTCGCAGATGGCATCGGCGGGATGGGATTTGGTGAAGAAGCCAGCAGTGTCGCTGTAAAAACACTCCTCGCATCCTATTATGACCCCAAAAATCCAGACCCAGAGCCGATGAATCGGTTACAAGCCTCGATGCAAATTGCCAATAATGCCGTCATTGCCAAAGCGGGCGAATTGGGACGCACCCTCATCGGCACAACGGCGGCAGGGGTCATCATTCACCCCAAAGAAGTCGTTTTGTTCAATGTAGGTGATGCGCGGGTCTATCGCATTCGTGGCAACACGATTGAACGCATCAGCCGTGACCAAAGTGTGTTAGAAGAACAATTGCAAGCCGGACTCATCACCGAAGAAGAGGCGGCACAAGGTCGCAATATGAATGTGACCGCGTTCATTGGGCAACCGGGCGGTGTTGAACCCATTTATCGGCGGGTTAATGCCCAAGCAGATGATATTTTCCTCATTTGTTCCGATGGTTTGTGGGATTTGGTCAAAGAGGCAGAGTTGGTGCAAATCATCACCAAAAATTCCCCCGAATCTGCCATTCAGCAATTGATTGCGATGGTCTTAGACCGTGGCGCACCCGATAACACAACGGGCATCATCATCCGCATGACCCCCTTCAAGAAAAAGAGTTCAATCGTGCCGATTTTAGTCGCGTTGGCGCTGATGATTGGCATCGCTATTGGTGTGATGGCAATCCTCTCTAATAATCCCGCAACAACCGCCCCATCAGGGAGTGATTCGGAATTGATTGATGTTACCGAAGAAAATACACCCGTTGGGGTAATTATCATCACGGATGCGGTAGAAATCACATCACAAGTTACCCCTATCGCTGAATTGCCAACCGAAACCACACTCGATGTTGTGGCGGCGGTGGATTCAACACCCGACATCACCCCCACCGTTGTGGATAGCATCATCGAAACAACAGCCGAAAGCACCGAAATTGGTCAGCAATTCAATAATACCTTATCTTCGCTCAATCAATTGCCAACTGCGACTATCACCGCAGAAGAAACCCCCGATACAGTCGCACAAATTGAAGAAACTGTCACTGAAGAAATCACAGATGTTGCGCCTACCCCAACTTCGACAACAACGGAAACACCATCAACTACACCCAGCCCAACACAAACACCATTGCCGACTGCCACAGCTACGGTGACACCATCGCCAACTGTAACGGAATCGCCAACACCCACCAACACACCATCGCCAACCTTAACCGCAACGGAAGCGCCAACCAATACGCCACTTCCAACGGAAACAACGACATTCACACCAACGGCGACCAGAACAGCATTGCCTAGCGCGACATTAGATACAGAAGCCATGACGCTAGTCTTTCCCTTCACAGCTACCGCGCGGGCGAATTTGCCACCCGCCACCCAAACCGCGCTGAGTGTTCAAGAAACACAAGTCGCGGTAGATGCCCAAAATACGCAGACTCAGGTCGCGTTTTATGCCACCGAAACGGCGGTTTTCACGGTGACGGCGGGTGTTCAGACCTTACAAGCCGTTCAAACTCGTGTGGGCGCAACTGCCACAGCTCGCGCCGAAAGTACGGCAGAATTTACCCCCTCTGCCGAAATTACCGCGCCTGTCGTGGAGAATTTGATGGTGGTGGTCACAAATGATGCCCGCCTATACAAACTGCCCGATTCACGCTCAGAATTGCTATTGCCTTTGCTTTTTGGAGATGAACTGACTGTATTTGGTATTCACCCCAACGGCGCATGGTTTTATGTGGAAATTCAAGACCAAATTCGCGGATGGGTGCCACGCTTCCCGAATAATCAATTAGAGGCGTATGTATCTGGCACACTCATCGAAAATCTACCGATACTCGACCCAGAAAATCCCACCGCGCCGAGTGATGAGGTATTCGGGGTGCATCTGGTTGTCACCAATGAGGTGGCAATTAATGTACGTGAATATGCCTCATTTGATGAACGTGCTAATGTGTTCGCGGGCTTACAACCGTATTCAGTAGCGCGAATTGATGCCACCAATCCCAGTGGGATTTGGTTACGGGTCAGTTTTGTGACCAGCAATAATCGCACCACACTGGGATGGGTATCCGCGACCCTATTGGGTGAGGAACGCATTACAATCATCGGCGATTTGGACAGTGTGATTAAAATTAATCCGCTACCCTTGCCCGAACCCGAAACCACCGAAACACCCGAAGCCAGTCCAGAAGTAACACCCGCATCGTAATAAATTTTTTGTGGCGGATATACGCGGGCATGATAATGTGAGTTAATAACCTGTAAGGGCGCAACATGTTGCGCCCTTACAACTTTCCCCCAAAATATTTACATTTTTCATTATTGAACCCTCTAAAATTGCATCAAAAACGAAGAATATAACGAATTGTTAAGAAAAGGGGGGAATTTCGTCCTAATCGCTTGACAGTAACACCCAAATGGGCGTATTGTAAGATTAGGTAACAATTTCGCTCTTATGCAAGTCTAAATATTCGTTAAAGGAGTTCATTTATGTCTGATAGAGTTGAAGCAGATTATCAAGAATTGCAAAAATTGAGCAATCAGATGAATCAACGCGCCGATGAAATTCAGCAACAATTTCAAGCATTGAAAGCCAAAACGGGCGAGCTTCTCAATGGCAATTGGGAAGGTCGTGGTGCCGATAAATTCCAAAATGAAATGGAAGGCGAAGTATTCCCCTCGCTCCAAAAATTACAACGCGCCCTAGAAATGTTGTCTAAATCATTGGGGCAAGTGGCAAACGCATTTAGACAGTCCGAAGAACAAGCCAGCAACCTGTTTAAGGGCTAATTTTTTATTCGACCAATATAAGCCATTTAGGAGGACATACTCATGGCAGATTTAATTCAGATGAATTATGGCATGATGCAGGAAATGAGTCAGAAATGCAAAGAAACGGCTCAATTACTGTCTGAGACAATGCGTGAACTTAATCAACTGGCAGAACAACTTGATGGTGGTGTTTTGGTAGGACGTGCGGGCAACGCGCTATCTGACGGGATTCGTGGACGCTTTGTGCCGGGCATCAACCGCTTACAAGATAAATTCAACGAAATTGCTGGCGATTTGATGGGTGCAATGGGCGATATGCAATCAAGCGACAGCAAATCTAGCAAATACTTCAACGGTTAATTAGGAGGCGAACAATGGTACTCGGTATTCTACTCAAATTTGCACGTTCCGCCGTTGAGGGCGTTATCGGTCAAATTATGCAACAAATTAATGTCATTGACGACCAAGTTTTAGGGGTCATCATGAACCAACTCAACCCCCTGCGTGATGCGTGGAAGGGTCAAGGGGCAAACCGTTTCTTTGAAGAAATGGAAAGTCAAGTTTTGCCAGCCATTCAACAAATGATGAATTATGGTGGCGATTACACCAGCAACATCCGCAAAGCGATGGACTTGATTGATCAAGCCGATACGACTGCGATGGGCATCGTCAATGGCATTTTAGACGCATTTGATATTTTCTAAGCCCTACCCTGTTGAGTGAATAGATAACGAAGGAGAAAAATTATGGCTAGTCCAGATGTGCAAATGGATATTCCCGTTGTGGAAGACATGGCAAATAAATTCAAATCTACCAGCGATGTGTTAAAAGGTGTGAGCAAGGCGCTCCAAATCGCCATCATGATTTTGAAAGTGACCGCATTCGTTGGTTTGGTCGGTGGTTTGGCAGTGGAACGCTTCCTGTCTTGGCTCAAACCCCAAGTTGATGAGATGGCAGAAAAATTAGAAGAACTGCATTATGACCTGTACGGGGCAATCGTTAGCTTCCGTGATGGTGATAACAGCGGGTCACAACGCTTCGCCTAATCATCCAATAGCATCACGAAATAGACATTGTTCAAGGCGTGACCGATTATGGTCACGCCTTGCTTTTTTATTCGGATTCGGTTGCTGTCGGTGCTGGGCTAGATAAAGTCACTTCATCAATGGCAAAGGGCAAACGCGGTTGCACCAACGGATTGACAATGCCAACTTGGTCGAAATTATTGACATATAATTTGCCCTCAAAATAGGCAACCGAGCTACTCCCGCGAAAACCATTCGCCAATAGCGAATAATTGGTGCTTAACAACTCACTCACCCCATTTTGGCTAAAATTCGCCAAAAAGATGCGTCCATTCTCGCCAATGGTTATACCGTCAAAACCGGGTGCTTCGGCGACAACACCGCTAAACCGGTAGATGGTCTCGGTTTGTTGACCATCGCGCGAGACGCGATACACATTATCTAAGCCGTTATTGGTCGCAACCACCACCAGCGTATCGGTGAATTTATCATAGGCGATGCTGGTGGGAATGGCATTTTCAACTTGCGGGTCGGTATTGGGGACGCGCCACCAAAATTTGCCATTCCCCTCAGAATCAATCTGCCAAATTTCGCGCCGACCTCTATCTGTCACATATAACACCCCATCCGTGGCAATTGCCAAATCATGCGGGGCGATAAACCCTTCTTCGCCATCGGTAATGCTGGCAAATTCACGCGGGACATCATCCGGCAAAATGCGCCAGATGAGACCCCCTTTGACAGCAGGATTGGGGTCGGTGCGGTCTAAAACATAGAGTGTGCCATCTTCAGCCACTTCGATACTGCTCACCGATGCGATTAAAATGCGTGAATCGGTCAATTCGCGCAACTCACCATCTTGCGAGATTGCCCAAACCGCGCCAGACCGATAACTACCTGTATACACTGTGCCATCGCGCCCAACAGCAACGGTTGATGGATAGCTATCATCATCAGGCAAGGTCACAAATTCGCGCACCGTTGCCCCACCAATGCCGATTGCCAATTGGCGCGGACCCGAATTAATGGAAAAGCTGATGAGGAAAAAAGTGATGGCGACAAGCAACATCAGCCCACCGATGAACACACTAAAAAAAATAAGGGCGCGTTGTCCACGTCCTAATTGCTGAATTTTTGAAATCATAAATGTTCCTTTTGCCTACGGTTAATTAACAAACCTTAACGGATTCTCATTGTGATTGATTTTAATTTATCACCATTCCATGAGAAAGCGTTAACAATCATCATGTACAGTGATAAGAAATTATCCGACTATATTAGTCGGGAATGATGATGTATAATGTTCGTCCTTTTTGCAAGCCAAATAAACCAAATTGGTGTAAATAGATATTTATTGAGATATAGAAAGTTTTGAGATAGTTAGATGATGTATTGGAGCGATTTCGTGTCGTACTCTGCCAAAACCCGTGTTTTAACGGTAGACCCTTACCATCCTGATGAAGCCAACATCCAAACCGCCGCAGACATGATTCGGGCGGGGGGATTAGTCGCGTTCCCAACCGAAACCGTGTATGGATTAGGTGGCAATGCGTTGGATACACACGCCTTAGAGCGCATTTATTTGGCAAAAGAACGCCCTACCAGCGACCCAATCATCGCCCATGTTGCCACATTAGACCAACTGAATCAATTGGCAATTCATGTACCAAAAGATATTGTGAAGCGCCTCGCGGAACAATTTTTGCCCGGTGCATTAACACTCGTGCTAAAACGTGCGCCTCATGTCCCCGATAATATCGCGGCAGGCTTGCCGACCATTGCTGTGCGGATGCCCGCCCATCCTGTGGCGAAGGCGCTCATCTTGGCATCGGGTGTGCCGATTGCCGCCCCCAGCGCCAATACATTCACCCGCCCCAGCGCCACCACCGCCCAGCATGTGCTTGAGGATTTGCAAGACCGTGTGGATATTGTTTTGGATGGTGGCGAGACGAGCATCGGCTTAGAATCGACTGTGTTAGACCTCACCAACCCCGATACACCCATTATTTTGCGCCCTGGTGGGGTATTATTGGATGATTTGCGCCGTGTTTTACCCAATGTGCAACTGGCACCGCGTTATTTGGCGACTGATGAAGCCAGTTCATCACCCGGTCAAATGCTCAAGCATTATTCTCCCCGCGCCAAAATCAAATTATTCACGGGTCCGTTGTATTCAGTGTTGCTTGCTATGAAAGAAACTGCCCAAGCCCATCAAAAACGCGGTGAAAAAGTGGGCTTATTAATTGCCAACGAAGATTGTCATCATCTAGCAGATTATGGTGTTATTCATGCGTTGGGTAAACGCGATGACCTAAAAGCCATTAGCCACAATTTATTCGCGGGGATGCGCCAACTGGATTCGCAAAAAGTAGATGTCATCCTCACGCGCGATTTTGGTCGGTCTGGGCTTGGCGCGGCGTTATGGGATAGATTGCTCCGCGCATCCGAAGGTCGCATCATAGACGTGCAATGAACTGCGACAAACACCCTCTTTTTTGCGTATAATAGCTATATCATACGGTCTAAAAAAGAGGGTTTATATGAATAATCAGCTACGGTGGAATATCACGATTCGGGTTTGGTTGGCGGCGATTATTGTGGGGTTTACCATCAACACCCCTTCGATGCCATCCATCTGGTATACAATCACAAGTGCAATTCTCGCCACTATTTTTATTTGGGGTGGTGTGGTTTTTGAAGCCATCTTCAAAAAAATGGGCGCATCAGCCCGCCCAACACCCCAACAAACCCAATCGCCAATCAATGACAAAGCCTATAAACTCGCGGTTCTACTCGAAATGATGGATGAGGATGAACGCGAAGAATTTAAGCACCAACTCAAAAATGATTTAATGAGCAGTGGCGATAGCGAAAGCCTATCCATAGAATCTCTCATCACCGAAAAACGCAAACGGGGATAAACGCCTTTACAACCCGTTGTGGTATTGTCGCGTACAAAGTAGAGTGTCGGTTTGTGTGGATTAAAAGAGGTTATTTATGAATAATCAAATACGCTGGAACATCACATTGCGGATTTGGGTGGCGGCACTCATCATCGGCGCACTCATGACCCAACCGGGTTATGAAATTATGTCCATCGCCGTAGCAACGGCGTTATTAGCGACACTATTTGTATGGGCTGATGGCATATTGCACCGCTTGGGCATCCCTGCACTCGTCAATAAAGCCCAATCAAGTGACACTAGCGACAAAGCCTATAAACTCGCTGTTTTACTGGAAATGATGGATGAGGATGAACGCGAGGAGTTTAAGCACCGCCTCAAAAATGATTTGATGGGCGGGGGAGATAGTGAAAGCCTATCCATAGAATCACTCATCACCGAAAAACGCAAACGCGGATAAATTTCATCTGCAACCAACGGGGGTATTTTCGCGTACAATAAACATATAAACAGTTTTCATTGATAAGGATTATGGCTATGGAAGCGAAATGGCGTTTTGGTGCAACCGTATTTATTTGGGCATTTGCGACACTCATGGCAATTGTTGCGCTTGGAAATGCAAGTATTGGGATGTTAGAAGATTGGGTAGTCGCTTTACCGTTGGGTGTGGCGCTGATTGCCACCCTTTCCGTTTGGGAATCCGGCAAACCCAATTCATCCTCTAAATCGAGTGACCAATCATCTTCTGGCAAAAAATCGGATAACACCGCCTATAATATGGCACTCCTGATGGAGATGATGGACGACGATGAGCGCGAAGAATTTAAGTCGCAACTCAAACGGCGCATTTTATCCGGTGAGACGGTCACGGATGAATCTATCTTGGTCGATATTGAAAAACGCAAACGCGGGTAAATATGCAACTCGTCATGATTTTTTGAACCCTATTGCAAAAGGAATACGCAGTGAACGATAAAAACAAACAAAATTCGACCATTGTCATTTGGTTAGCCGCAATGGTCATTTCCATTTTTGTCCTAATGAATGCTGATTTATTGGGCAGTTGGGTTATCGCCGCCCTTGCCATGCCGATGGGATTGGCATTTTTAAGCACGGCTGTGGTATGGAATACTCACTCATCCAATATGAACAACACCCTGATGACACAACGTAGCGGAAAAAGCAACGATAATACTGCTTATAATATGGCGCTCCTGATGGAAATGATGGATGACGATGAGCGCGAAGAATTTAAGTCGCAACTCAAACGGCGCATTTTATCGGGCGAGACCGTGACAGATGAATCAATTGTTGCCGATATTGAAAAACGCAAACGAGGCTAAATCAGCATGAGTTATAATAGCAAACAAAATACCACCATTTTCATTTGGATAGCCACCACCATCATCTCCATTTTTTCCCTCATGTCGGAAGGATGGGTCGTTTCGATTCCATTGGGTGTTGCCTTATTCGCAACCGTAGCAATTTGGACATCGGGTAATGAGTCAGAAGCAAAAAACCAAAAAAATCAAACGTCTTCATCATCCTCATCCACAGAAAAACGGGGAGATAGCACCGCCTACACAATGGCACTCCTGATGGAAATGATGGATGAGGATGAGCGTGAAGAATTTAAGTCGCAACTCAAACGGCGCATTTTATCCGGTGATAAATGAGTTCATAAGGATGTTTCATCATGAACGATAACGATAAATGGCGTGTTGGATTAACTTTGATGTTTTGGGTTGTTGGTATCGGTATTACACTTATCTTTTTGGGCAATGTGACGGCAGGTTTATTGGATGATTGGTTGATTGTTATCCCATTTATTTTCACCTTAATCAGCACCGTGATATTATGGGATGATGACACCGAAAAGACGCTCCCCGACTCATCTCCATCTGAGAAAAAGAGTGATACTACCGCCTATACGATGGCACTCCTGATGGAAATGATGGATGAGGATGAGCGCCAAACCTTCAAAGAACGCCTTCAAGAACGCATTTTATCGGGTGAGGTGGTCAGAGATGAATCACTAATTGCCGATATGGAGAAACACAAACGCGGGTAAGTGGGTTAGGAGTAAAATATGCGTGCTTATCAAAGACGAAGAGTCATCGCCGTGTGGGGTATTAGCATCATCATGGCGATTGTATTGGCGATTGCCCTGATTGGCGAAACAGTTGCTGTGG
>JALONZ010000554.1 GCA_025454675.1 Anaerolineae bacterium
ATGGGCATGGGGCATATTCGCGTTCCAAACTGATGAATGTTATGTTCACCTATGAATTGAATAAACGCCTACAAGCACAAAATGCGCCCGTCACGGTTAACACATTGCATCCGGGTGTGATTAAAACTGGATTCGCCAAAAATAATACGAAGGGGATATGGGGTGTGATTTTGCCCATCTTTTTACCCTTATATTTCTGGCGCATCACCCCCGAACAAGGTGCAAAAACGCAACTCTATTTGGCGACATCCCCAGAGGTAGAAGGGGTGAGTGGCAAGTATTTTGATAAATGTAAGCCTATTTCCAGCAGTCCCGCGTCTATGGTCGAAGCGGATTGGGCGCGGTTATGGACGATGAGCGAACAAATTGATAATGACCGATTGAAAAAAGGATGAGTGATATGCAAGGACGTGTGTGTATTGTAACAGGGGCAACCAACGGTATCGGCGAAGTGACCGCGCTGGAATTGGCAAAAATGGGCGCGACGGTGGTCATCATCGGGCGGAATGAGCAAAGGGCAAAAGCCACCCTGCAAAAAATCAAATCAGCCGTGATGAATGCTGATGTGAGTTATCTCATTGCCGATTTATCGCTCATGCGTGATGTGAAGCGTGTGGCGGATGAATTTCGCGCCAAATATGACCGCTTGGATGTGTTGGTGAATAATGCGGGAATTGTATCCGATAAATATGTTGTGACGGATGAGGGCTTAGAGCTGGTTTTTGCGCTCAATCACATGAGTTATTTTTATCTGACACATTTGCTGATGGATATGCTCAAAGCCAGTGGCACACCATCGCAAAAATCGCGCGTGGTGAGCGTGTCATCGGAAGCGCACCAAGTCGGTAAGCCCAATTTTGATGATTTACAATTCAAGAATAAGTATTCTTCCATTCGGGCTTATGGACAAAGTAAGATGATGAACATCATGTTTACCAACGAATTATCACGCCGACTTGCCTCAGAAAATGCGAATGTTACGGCTAATTCATTGCATCCGGGCGCTGTTCGCACCGGGTTTGGTGCAGATAATGAAGGTCTGTTTAGATTGGTTATCAAGTTGATGCGCCCCTTCTTTTTAACACCCGAACAAGGCGCACAGACCTCTATTTA
Source organism: Anaerolineae bacterium (assembly GCA_025454675.1). GTDB lineage: Bacteria > Chloroflexota > Anaerolineae > Aggregatilineales > Phototrophicaceae. The sequence goes on from JALONZ010000554.1 coordinate 1,114, forward strand.
TTTGGCTAGTTCTCCCGATGTGGAGGGCGTGACAGGCAAATATTTTGCCAAATCTAAGCCTAAGCAAGCCAATAAAAATGCGTATGTCGAAGCCGATTGGACACGTCTTTGGTCATATAGCGAGGATACATTGAAAAAATTGGGGATGAGTCTATGAGCGATATGCAAGGACGTGTATGTATTGTGACCGGTGCTACCAATGGACTGGGCGAGGTCAACGCACTGGAATTGGCGCGGATGGGCGGGACGGTGGTCATCATCGGGCGCAATGAAGATAAGGCAAAAGCCACACTTCAAAAAATAAATTCCGCCGTAGTAAATGCCGATGTGCATTATCTGATTGCCGATTTATCCCTCATGCGCGATGTGAAGCGTGTCGCGGATGACTTCCGCGCCAAATTTGACCGTTTAGATGTGTTGGTCAATAACGCGGGTATGATATTCGATAAGCGCATCGTGACGGCAGAAGGCTTGGAGATGACGTTTGCGCTGAATCACATGAGTTATTTTTATCTGACGCATTTGCTGATGGATATGCTCAAAGCCAGTGGCACACCCACTAAAAAATCGCGCATTGTGAATGTCGCATCGAATTTGCATCGGATTGGGGCATTTGATTTTGACGATATGCAAAATGAAAAGCGGTTCATCAGTGCGCCTGTATATGGTCAAACCAAGTGTATGAATGTTGTCCATGCTTACGAATTGCATCGGCGCTTATCAGCACAACATGCCAATGTGACCGCCAACGCCTTACACCCTGGGGGTGTTCGCACGGGTTTCGCCAGCAATACAGGCGGGGCAACACGGGTTATTACCAAATTATTGCGCTTCCTCTCATTTTCACCTGAGCAAGGCGCACGTACCCAAATTTACCTCGCCAGTTCCCCCGATGTGGAAGGGGTGAGTGGTCAATATTTTTCGATGAGCAAGCCCAAACCATCAAGTAAATTCTCTCAGGATGAATCGAATGGCAAACGCCTGTGGGCATATAGCGAGGAAATACTCCACAAGTTAGGATTATAAGCATGGCGCATGTGGTGGTGATTGGTGGCGGGTTAACTGGACTCGCCACCGCATACGAATTGGAACGGCACAACATCCCCTATACCCTGATTGAGGTCAAAAAACGGCTTGGCGGGAGCATCGAAACCGTGCGGTGCAATGATTTTTTATTCGATAGCGCCGAAATGTGTCATGACCTAACCGATAATGCGTGGATGAGGGATTATCTAACTTCTATCGGCTTATCAGATGCCTATTTTTTCGCCGATGACCGTTTGGTATTCAGTCGCGGGACGGGTGTTTTGATAGACGCGCTATCGGCAAAAATCACCGCGCCCATCATGCACCGTATGGCAGTGAGTACATTGGGCGTGATGGATAAAGGGCGTTTTGGCATTTGTATGGAGAATGGCTTGCTGTTGGATGCGAAAGCCGTGATTGTCACCGCGCCCGCCAAACATGCGGAACGCCTTTTTTACCCCTTGCATTACCCGATTTCCAATTTATTGCGCGATTATCGCTATGATACCATCACGCGCATTTCAGTGGGGTATATCCACCAAACCGCG
>JALONZ010000035.1 GCA_025454675.1 Anaerolineae bacterium
TATAACCAGAGTCTAATTGCAAATTTAGTATCTGGGTAATATTCGTTATAAAATGGGTATGAAAACTATGCCACATAGATGGTCTTGCCTTGGGGTCAAAACATTGGCTCATAAAATGAGCATTCACACCCTTATACAAATTGTCGCGTGTTTTTATCGTCATCGCATTTCATCCTCAACTTATTGCATTACCTCATTATAAACAAAAACGGACACTGCACGCTACAATGTCCGTTTTTTACATTTTATAATCGGATAAATCAATTACGCAGGTGGTGCAATAATCACCAACAATGCCCCTTTATCCACGGTTTGCCCTTTTTGGACATTAATCGTCTGCACAACACCATCCATCTGGGCTTTTAGCTCATTTTGCATCTTCATAGATTCCAAAATGACCACCGTTTGCCCTTTGAACACAGCCTGACCAATTTCGACCGTCACGCCCACAATTAAACCGGGCATCGGCGATTTTACTTCACCAGACCCACCACCCACGGGTCCGTGCTTTTGCGTGAGGAGCATCGTGCGTTCATCCATCACCTTGCCATCAAACATCCGCCCTTCAACTTCAATGGCATAATGTCCACTATCACCCTCAAGCACAACTTGTAGGGAACGTTTATCCGTGATGACCGAGTATAACCCACCATCCAACTCCAAAAAGTCAACATGACGAGCCTCGCCATTGACCATCACATTCCCTTGTGAGTCAATATCAATCTCATATTTCTTGTCATTTATGGTCGTGATGTATTTCATTTTTGCAACCTCTCCCAACGGCTCACCCATTTCCAATTGCTGGTATCGCGCTTGGCAGGTGCAACCACTTGATTCGCCAATTGCCGTCTGCGATGTTCATATAAAGTCGCGGCTATGGCGGCAAGCTCATATTCTGTCTCGCTCGCTTCAGTCTCATAGGTGGTCATGCTAAAGTTTTCTTCCACAAATTTGGTGTGGATTTGACCCGCGATGAACTTGAAGCTATTGAACAAATTGATATGGAATGGAATATTGTGCTTCACCCCCATAATCGTATATTCCGCCAATGCGCGGCGCATCCGCAACATCGCTTCGGAACGGGTTTCGCCCCATGTAATCAATTTGGCAATCATACTATCATAGTATGGGCTAATCTCAGACCCGCCATACACCCCACCATCTACCCGCACACCCGGACCCGATGGCGTAATCAATGTGGTGATTTTTCCCGTAGACGGCATAAAATTGGCATATGGGTCTTCGGCATTAATCCGACATTCCATCGCCCACCCACGCGGTTGCAACACACTTTCGGTTGGGGTCATTTGCCGACCGCGTGCGATACGAATTTGTTCCTTCACCAAGTCAATCCCCGTCACCAATTCCGTGACGGGATGCTCCACTTGTAAACGGGTGTTCATCTCCAAGAAATAATAATTCTTGTCTTTGTCCACCATACATTCAATCGTACCCGCGTTCACATACCCCACAGACCGCGCCGCATCAATCGCCATCTTCCCCATGCGTTCACGGAGTTCTTCATCCATAATCACGCTAGGCGATTCTTCTACTAATTTTTGATGACGGCGTTGAATGCTACATTCGCGCTCGCCCAAATGCACAATATTGCCGTGCATATCGGCTAAAATCTGAAATTCAATATGACGCGCATTCGTCAAGAATTTTTCTAAATACACATCCCCATTGCCAAACGCACTTTCGGCTTCACGGCGGGCAGTCGCAAGGGCTTCGTTAAAATCTTCCATCTTATGGACAGTCCGCATCCCCTTGCCACCACCGCCAGCCGTCGCTTTGATGAGGACAGGAAAGCCGATTTTTTCTGCCGCAAGGCGCAATTCTTCATCGGGCAAACCCGCAGGTGTCCCTGGCACCAATGGTACATTATATTTTTGTACCGCCACCCGTGCCGAATGCTTATCCCCCATTGTTGCAATCGCATTCGGCGGTGGACCAATCCATGTTAGACCCGCGTCTGTCACCATCTGGGCAAAATTAGCATTTTCAGATAGAAATCCATAGCCCGGATGAATCGCATCCGCACCCGTCAATTTGGCGGCTTCGATGATTTTTTCCATCCGCAAATAACTCTCGCGCGGAGGAGGTGCGCCAATATGCACCGCTTGGTCAGCATAACGCACATGCAACGCCGTGCGGTCAACATCTGAATAAACTGCCACCGTCGGAATGCCCAAATCACGACACGCCCGAATCACGCGCACCGCAATTTCGCCCCGATTGGCAATCAATACCTTGTTTATCTTGTTAATACCTTTATCGGTATTGCGTCCCATAACTTATTCCTCCCTTATAACGGCATATTGCCATGTTTTTTCGGCGGATTGGAATCGCGTTTATTTTGCAGTACCTGCAAGGCATTAATCAATATCGCACGGGTATCTCGCGGTTCAATCACATCATCAATAAAGCCCCGCCCAGCCGCCACATACGGATTGGCAAATTTGGCGCGATAATCATCCGCCAATTCTTTTTTGCGGGCAACAGGGTCTTTTGCCTCTTTCAATTCACGACGATAAATAATTTCTACTGCGCCTTCGGGTCCCATCACCGCAATTTCGGCGGTGGGCCACGCCAAGTTCAAATCACCGCGCATATGCTTGCTACTCATCACGCAATATGCCCCACCATACGATTTACGAGTGGTTACAGTCAATTTTGGCACAGTCGCTTCGCAATACGCATATAATAATTTCGCCCCACACATGATAATGCCATTATGTTCTTGGTCGGTACCGGGTAAATACCCAGGCACATCCACAAACGTGATGATGGGAACATTATAGCAATCGCACATGCGAATAAACCGCGCCGCTTTTTCGCTGGCTTTAATATCCAACACGCCCGCCAAAAACATCGGTTGATTCGCCACAATCCCCACCGATTGCCCGCCTAACCGCGCAAACCCAACCACAATATTTTGGGCATATTCTTCGTGAATTTCAAAGAAAACACCATTATCTACCACTTTGGTGATGATGTCTTTCATATCATACGGTTTGTTCGGATTTTCGGGGATGATATTATCCAGTTCGGGGTCGGCACGAAGCGGGTCATCATGCGTGTGTTCAAATGGCGCGTCCTCCATATTATTTTGTGGCAAATAGCTCAACACTTCGCGCACCATCAACAAGGCTTGCGCTTCATCGTCGGCGACCATGTGCGCCACACCACTTTTGGCGGCATGAACACTCGCACCGCCCAATTCTTCAAAAGTCACTTCTTCGTTCAACACTTGCTTAACCACATCGGGACCTGTGATGAACATATAGCTGGTGTTTTTCACCATAATAATCAGGTCAGTCAATGCAGGGCTATACACCGCACCACCCGCGCACGGACCCATAATCACGCTGATTTGTGGGATAACACCACTGGCAAGCGTATTATGCAAAAAGATTTCGGCATACCCTGCCAAACTTTCTACCCCTTCTTGAATCCGCGCACCACCACTATCATTCAACCCAACCACAGGTGCGCCTGTTTTCATCGCCATTTGCATAATTTTCAAGATTTTTTGGGCATGAACCTCGCTTAAACTCCCACCCAGTACGGTGAAGTCTTGCGAATAAACATATACCAAACGCCCATTCACTGTACCCCAGCCTGTAACCACACTATCACCCAAATATTTTTGCTTTTCTAAGCCAAAATTATGTGAGGTGTGTTGCACATAAGCATCCACTTCATGAAAACTACCGGGGTCTAACAAAATATCCAACCGTTCATAGGCGGTATTCCGACCCGCATCATGTTGTTTTTTAACCCGTTCCGCGCCACCTTTGGCACGGCTTTGGGCGCGTTTTTCTCTCAGTTCGTCCAATTTTGGATTATCACTCATTTTTCCATCCTTAAGCATAGTTCTATAAGAATTTGGTTAGTTATTATAACACAGGTGGGCGATATTCCCCAAAAGCACCCCGTAGCGTATGTGCAATTTCACCAAGTGTCACATCATTTTCAACACATTCAATGATGAGGGGCATCAGGTTATCTGTGCCATGCGCCGCACTATCCAACCGATGCCGCAATTCATTCACCTTACCATTGTCACGGGTTGCCCGTAATTCCGCCAATTTGCGCTTTTGTGCCTCTTCGATAGCAGGGTCTACACGGAGCATATCGGGCTTATCTTCACTTTCCACTGTGAATTGATTCACCCCCACCACCACTTGCTCACCATGTTCGACTGCCCGTTGATATTCATATGCCGCATTTTCGATTTCGTTGTTGATGAATCCGGCTTCAATCGCGCTCAACGCCCCGCCTAATTCATCAATCTGCGCGATATACGCCTCTGCACGTTTATAAATATCATCCGTCAGGGCTTCAATCACATAACTGCCCGCCAACGGGTCTACTGTGTCCGCCACACCCGTCTCATATGCGATGATTTGTTGCGTCCGTAGCGCAATTTGCACCGCGTGTTCAGTTGGAAGCGCCAATGCTTCATCCTTGCTATTGGTATGCAGGGATTGCGTGCCACCCAACACCGCCGCCAATGCCTGCATCGTCACGCGCACGATGTTATTATCCGGTTGTTGCGCGGTGAGCGTACTCCCGCCCGTTTGGGTATGAAAACGCAACATCCAACTACGCGGGTCTTTTGCCCCAAATCGATTTCGCATAATATGCGCCCATAATTTGCGGGCGGCACGGAATTTTGCCACCTCTTCCAAAAAGTGATTGTGTGCATTGAAGAAAAAGGATAATTGTGGCGCAAATTCATCCACATCCAACCCCGCCGAAATTGCCGCCTCCACATAAGCAATCCCATTCGCCAATGTGAACGCCACCTCTTGCACCGCCGTGCTACCCGCCTCGCGGATATGATACCCGCTAATGCTGATGGTGTTCCATTTTGGCACATTCACCTTGCAGTAGGCGAATAAATCGGTGATGAGGCGCATCGAATGTTTGGGTGGGTAGATATATGTCCCGCGTGCAATATATTCTTTCAAGATGTCGTTTTGCACCGTCCCGCCTAATTTTGCGGGGTCTATGCCTTGCTTTTTGCCCACCGCGATATACATCGCCAACAAAATGGTGGCAGGCGCGTTAATCGTCATGCTCGTGGTCACTTTATCCAACGGAATCCCACTAAACAACGTCTCCATATCATGCAAACTAGAGATGCTCACCCCCACCTTCCCCACTTCACCCAATGCCATCGGGTCGTCCGCATCATAGCCGATTTGGGTGGGCAAATCAAATGCCACCGATAACCCACTTTGCCCATTTTCGAGTAAAAACCGATACCGCGCATTCGATTCTTCCGCCGTGCCAAACCCCGCATATTGGCGCATCGTCCAAAACCGCGTGCGATACATGGTCGGTTGTACCCCGCGTGTAAAAGGGTATTCCCCCGCATAACCCGCATCTTCTTTTGGTGCATCCGCCGATGTATATAAGCGGTCTAACGGAGTCCCCGATGTTGTGGTGAATTGCGGTTTGCGCTCACCAAATTTCTTGAGTACGGGGTCTACCGTTTCTCGTTGCCAACGCGATTTATCATCTGCTTCACTCATAATTTGCTCCTTATGTTGGGGGATAAAAGGCGCTCAATGGCACATCTACCCCATTAAATTGGTCAAATGTCAAATCTTTCGCCGTGATATGTAAGGCACGGCGCACATTCTCAAATAAATCCACATAACTCGCTGTAAACGCGGGCGCATCCGCCAATCCCAATTGGGTGCGTAATCGCTGAATTTTGGCACTGTCACCCTCAATTTCGATGAAATTCCCGTATGGCATTTCATCTAGCACGATTTCACAATCCTCATACACATACGTGGTGCGATATTTTTCATAGGTCAAAAATGGATGATACCCCAACCGCCCCAAAATCAAATTCATCGTCTCAAAGTCGCTGATGGTCACTTCTGCTTCAAACCGTTTCGCCACATCATCCACATGCCCCTCTGGGACGGGTTCTTTATACGTCAGGCGCACACGGTCATCTTCGCGTAAGCGCACGACAACATCGCGCCCTGTCAGGGTTTGAGATTCATCCTCATAACGCACATTGCGTTCATAAACGCGCGGTTTGGTCAATGTCGCGCCAAGTCGCTCCAAAGTTGACACCACAGGCGTAAAGTTGGGGCAATAGAGTTTAATTTCTGTCTCAAGATACTCGGTCATTTACCACTCTCAAAATTCGCGTAATGCCTCTGGCATAAACGTCTCGATAATCGTCAATAAGCGCATATAAATGGGGTCTGCGGTTGGAATACCAAATAAAACCGCCTTCAAAAATCCCCCCGCGCCCCGTTCAAATAGGCATATATCCGCACCTACCAACGGAATATCGCGCTGGTCTACCATCTTATCGAATAAACTAGGACGGATAGCTTGGATGAATGTCTCAAATTGGGCATCTGTCCATGCGCGGGTCATCGGCTTATTCTCAAAACGCCCCGCATACACCGCCTCTAAAACAGTATTTTGAAATGCGCCCCGTTTTAAGGTGATAATGCTATCACTGGCGCGTCTATCTGGACGATATACCGTCACCCGATACACCGCCTTCAGGTTGTGAATATCCGCCAATTGTTTAACACTTGGCAATCCACATCGTTCCGAAATTCCCCGCAAAAAGCCTAAATAATGTTCCATCTATAAAGTCTTTTGGTTGATATAAATAAATTTTTGTGGCGGACATACGAGGCTCAAAAGCCTCTAATCCGCCATTACACCCTAGAAACAGGCGGTTTGTAATGGCTGACTAACCCGCAGGGTGTATGTCAGCCACCATCAAATCCTGTATATATCTAATCCTCTATCTTCAATACCACTTTGCCAAAAACTTCAAATTCGGCGAGGGTATCTTGTGCCTTATGTGCTTCTTCTAATGGAAAAATCGCGCCAATAACGGGTTTTAGCGCCCCGCTAAACACCAAATTCATCACCTTGATATAATCCTGATGCGGACCCATCGTACTGCCGATGATGCTAATTTGGCGGGCGAATACTTGGCGCAAATCCAATTCCACAAACGGACCGCTCGTATTCCCCACCACCAAAATCCGTCCGCCAATCCGTGTGGCGCGGATGCTATCATTGAATGTGGATGTCCCCACATTATCAATCACCACATCCACCCCTTGCTTATTGGTCATTTTATACATTTCTTTTGACCAATTCGGTGTGGCTTCGCGGTTAATCGTTACATCAGCGCCCAATTCGGTGGCTTTTTGGCATTTTTCGGCATTGCTACCAACCACATACACCTTAGCACCTGCAAGTTTGGCAATTTGAATCGAGGCGCTATTCACACCGCCCCCCGCGCCCACAATCAACACCGATTCACCCGCCCGCAATCCGCCCCGTGTGATGAGCGAATGCCACGCGGTTAAATACACCAACCCCGCCGCCGCCGCTTGTTCATAAGTCACATGGTCGGGCATTTTCATCAGGTTACGAACAGGCAACACCGCATATTCGCACGCCACACCCGCCACCGATTCGCCTAAAATATGAATCCGTGATTGATTTTCCAACCCAGTCATCAATGCAGGACTATCGGCATCCACAATCGTGGGGTCAATACAGACCCTATCCCCCACCCCGAATTGGGTCACATCTTCACCCAGCGCATCCACAACACCCGCACCATCCGCGCACATGATATGGGGCATCGGCAGATTCAACCCAGGCCAGCCAAGCCTGACCCACAAATCCAACCGATTCAGTGCCGCCGCCTTCATCTTCAGGCGCACTTCTCCGCGTTTGGGTTGTGGGATGGGGAGGTTATCCACCACCTCAACCACTTCGGGACCACCATGTCCCGTAATGACTGCCCCACGCATTAGCGCAACCCCAATTCATTCCGTGCAATGACCATCCGTTGGACTTCGCTTGTGCCTTCATAAATGCGGGTAATCCGCGCATCACGATAATACCGCTCCACCGCCAATTCTTTGCTATACCCCATCCCGCCATGAATTTGCACGGCTTCATCTGTGACAAACATCGCCGCTTCACTCGCAAATAATTTGGCGATGCTGGCTTCGACTGTAAAGCGTCCGCCTGTGGCTTCGGCGCGTTGTTTGGCGAGGACTGCGTTATAAATTAGCGCCCGTGCCGCCTCAATTTTGACCTTCATATCGGCAATTTTTTGCTGAATCATCTGGAATTGCCCAATCGGACCCCCAAATGCAGTGCGAGTTTTGGCATAATCGAGGCTGGCTTCATAAGCCGCTTCTGCAATGCCTAATGCTTGCGAAGCAATCCCAATGCGCCCCGCATCCAAAACCGTCATTGCAATCTTAAACCCTTGCCCAACCTCGCCGAGTATATTTTCGACTGGACATAAATAATTTTCATATACAATTTCGCTGGTCGCGCTGGCACGAATCCCCAACTTGGGTTCTTTTTTGGCGCGGATGAGTCCGGGTTGGTGTGCATCAATCAAAAATGCCGTAATACCCTTATTCCCTTTTTCGGGATGGGTCATGGTGAACAACACGAATGTATCGGCAACGGGTCCGCTTGTAACCCAGCTTTTACGCCCATTGATGACATAATGTGTCCCAGCATCATTCAACACTGCCCGACTCGCCATCGTCCCCGCATCACTCCCCGACATCGGTTCTGTCAGGCTGTATGCACCAATTTTTTCCCCACTGGCAACAGGCACGAGGAATTTTTTCTTTTGCGCCTCTGTGCCAAATTTCATAATGGCATAACCGAATAGGGAATTATTCACACTCAAAATCGTGCTGTGGCTAGCATCTGCTTTGGCAACTTCTATCATCGTCAAGGCATACGCAAGGGTATCCATGCCCGCCCCACCATATTCTTCAGGGACTTCAATACCCATCAAACCCATTTCACCCATTTTTTTAATCGTTTGCATGGGAAATTCGCCCGCCTCATCAAACTCAGCGGCAATCGGGACAATTTCTTTTTGGGCAAAATTCCGCACCATCTTCACCAATTCTTTGTGTTCAGGTGTCATTTCTAAAACCAAAGTCGTATCTAAGTTTGTCGCAACAACCATTGTATTTCTATCTCCCAAAATATTTTTCAAATTGCGATGGTCAGAATTATAACACATGCCCTTATGCGGTAACATATCCTCACACCAATCCATCACATTGGTTATAAAAAATTCAATACAAAATTCACCTTGCGCTCATTTTGCGATATGATATGGTGAATAGTATTTGTTATCCGATATGATAGGTGATGATTGTGTCAAAGTTATTGGCAGTAGATGAAGCACTTTCGCGCATTTTGAATCATATACCCACCTTACCCACCGAAGTTGTCCCATTATTGGGTGCATATCATCGGATTGTCAGCGAGGACATCATTGCGCCTACATCACTCCCCCCCTTCCCCAATTCAAGTATGGATGGTTACGCCGTCCGCGCCGAAGATATAACCACAGCCAGCCAAAATTCACCTGTTTCACTCAAAGTCGTGATGGACATCCCCGCAGGCGCATTTCCAAAAGGAACACTTGGCGCAGGTGAGTGCGCCCGCATCATGACCGGTGCCCCCATCCCCAACGGCGCAACCGCCATCATCCCCGTCGAAAATACCGATGGCGGTTGGGATAAAGCCAATCCATACGCCATAAAACAAACTGTCAATATTTTTCGCGCCGTTAAAGCAGGTGATTATATCCGCCCCATCGGAGAAGACATCCAAGCGGGCGAAATGATTATCCGCGCAGGTGAGCCATTACGCCCACAAGAAATTGGGGTCTGTGCTTCATTAGGCATTGCTAATTTGCCTGTCGTCCGCCGTCCGCGTGTCGTCATATTGGCAAATGGGGATGAATTAGCCGAATTATGGCAACCCCTCAAACAAGGGCAAATTTATAATAGCAATAGCTACACCCTCGCAGGACTGATTTTAGCCTGTGATGCCGAACCCATTCTTCTCCCCATCGCCAAAGATACCCCCGAAAGCATCCGCACATTATTCACCCGCGCATTAGACCAACAACCCGATATGCTCATCTCTACCGCAGGTGTATCGGTTGGCGCGGCAGATTTTATTCGTGATATTTTAGAAGAACTGGGCGTGGTGGAGATGTGGCGCATCAACATCCGACCGGGCAAGCCACTCGCATTCGGGTTCGTCCAAAATATCCCATTTTTTGGCTTACCAGGCAATCCCGTTTCGGCGATGGTCACATTCGAGGTGTTCGTCC
>JALONZ010000555.1 GCA_025454675.1 Anaerolineae bacterium
GCCCAGCGCCATTGCGAGTACCGAAATTGCCATGATAGGCAAGATGCTATCGTTGTTCATTCCGCGTTCTCGTTCCAAATAGGTGAAAAACCAGAATGAGAAGATATTCAGTGGGAATACGCCAAAAAAACCTTGTATGAATAGGGGGATAAGCGCACGCCGTTTGAATAAGGCACGCGCTTCTCTCCAGCTAAATTTGAAGGTGGCGGCTTCAGCGATTTGTTCGAGTTCGGGTTCAGATTTGCCCCGCGCCACATCACGCACTGTAAAAAAGATAATCACCGAGAGTAAGATGCCGAGTCCGCCCGTCAGCAAAAATACGCCACGCCATCCGCCAAGCGCGGGCGCAAGCATCAGCGCCAACACCAATCCAATCATATAACCCAGTGGGGCGGTTAGTTGGAGTATGCCATAAATTTTGCCTCTAATGCTGGGTCCAAAATAATCCGAGATGAGGCTATATAAACCTGGATAACTGGAATCATCCACACCTGTAGAGGCACGCGAGGCTAAAAATGCGGGGAAGGTGGTCACAACGGCGCTGATTGAGGTCGTTACACCCCAAATGAGGGATGCGAGGGCAATGAGTTTGGCGCGGGCAAAGCGGTCGTATAAATAGCCCCAAACGGGGAATAAAATGGCGGCGACCACCAGCGCGCCTGTACCGATGGCACCTGCTTCGGTGTCGGTGATGTTGAATGTTTCTTGAATATCACTGAGGAGGGGTCCGATGATGAGTTTATCGGCTTGGTGAAGCAACATAAAGGCAAAAAATACCCCAAGAACAAACCAACGGTATCTTTTCATGATAAAAAATCCTTTTGAAATGGAAATAAAAATATTCTTGTAGTTAAGCATAACGCTAAGTGAGGATTGTCGCAATAAAAAGGGGGGAATTAAAAAGGACGGCTTATCACCGTCCTACTTGTTATGCCATTAATTCTTGATAGAGCTTGTTTGTCTCGTCTGAGAAGGCATGATTTTGTTGTTTGAAGATGTCGGTTAGCCGTTGATAATGTGAGGCGATTTCGCTTCTGCGCCCCAATTTGGCATATAGGCGCATTAGGTCACGATGATAATCTTCGTTATGAATATCGAGGTTAATGCCCTTATTGAGCAACATCAGGGCTTCATCTTCGCGGTTATCACCACTATAAACCACGACTAGATTGCGGATGGCTTCGGCGAAACCAGTCTTAAATTCCTTGCGCCGTTGCAAAATCCAATCTTCGGAGTGGTCATATAAAAATGGCGCACGGTGCAATTCAACGGCGCGTTCCCATGCTTTGACCCGTTCACTGGTTTTTTCGCTATTACGACCGATGAGGAGCATGTGGGCGAATTCAATGACATCATAATAGAGGGGTAATTCCCAATTGATATGATAGTAGCTTTCATCATGCACCAGCGCGTCATATTCCATTGCTTTATGCAAGCGGCGTTTGGTCACATGGAATACATTCACAGCTTGGTCTTCATCTAGCCCTGGCCAGAATGAGCGACAAATTTCGGCACGGGTGACGAGGGAACGGTCTAGGGTGAAGAAGAACAGTAAGCGGGGCAGATGACCTTCCCATTCTTCAATTTTACGACCCTGAATAATCACATCACCACGACTTAATGCCGAAATTTCGATGCCATTATCTTTTTGGTTATGAATGCCATAAAAATCGGTCATGACCAATTCAGAATCGCGCAACATGGTGGCACGTCCGTGTGCAATCATCGCCGCCCATGATAGGCGGGGCAGGGTGCGACTGTTGATGACCAACCGAATATTATCGGGCAAATATGCTGATAATTTTTCGACAAAAATTTGGACTTCATCGGCGCGGTCACTGCGGTCGTATTCATCTAAAATCAAGAAAAATTCTTCATCCGTCATCTCTGATAAATCACGGGCAAAGGTTTGGACAATTTCATCAGATGTTTCGGTTGTATTTTCATAAATGCTGGCGGGGAGCATATAAGTATGTCTGCCGAAAAGTGGGAAGTAATCGGCAAGATGCCGTGTCAGGCTATTGACAAAGGTTTGGAGTGTAATATCATCAGGACTAAGCGAATAAGAGAGTGCGCGATGTTGATTGCTGTTCAAAAGGCGTGCCATCAACACAGTACGCAATTTGCTCTCTGGGTGAAGCAGAATGAGTTTCGATTCTGGTGCATGATGGAGAAATGTCTGGTATGATGAATCAAGTGCATCTTTTAAGTTCATGGTGATTTTCCTTAACAGAATACAGAACACAACTCTATTTTAGCATATTACAAAAAGTTTGGTAGAGTACCATATCAATACCATTTTAGGAATAAAGAATATGACCAACGAACAAACCTTAAAACCACATCGTCCATTTGGGTTAACGATTGCCATTTTGGTGGGGGTGATATTTTATTCACTCATTCCTTTATTTTTTACCGCGCAATTTTTATTGGTCGAAGCCCATATGAACAATATGGAAAGCCAATGGACATTTGGTGAGGAAACTGTCGAAGAGATTGCACGCGGGGGCGATTTAACGGGTGGGGTAACACGATTTGATATGATTGTGCAATCATTATTGGCACTGGGTTTTATGCTCATCGCATTTTTGGCATGGCGAGGCAAATCGCGCGTGATGCGCCATATTTTTACATGGGCGGTAGTTTTGATAGCCGCGATTTCAGTCATCATCCTTTTATTC
>JALONZ010000556.1 GCA_025454675.1 Anaerolineae bacterium
ATTATCCTCAATTTTTGGGCGACTTGGTGTGAGCCGTGCCTCGCCGAAATGCCTGATTTACAACGCTTATATGCTGAATATGCGGATTTAGGGCTAATCGTATTGGGTGTCAATTTGGGTGAAGCACAATCGGCAGTGAATGCGTGGCGCGAAAAACTCAATTTAACCTTCCCCATGCTGATTGATGACGGGCGAATCGCGGGGTTATATCGGCTACGAACACAACCAACCACCTATATCATTTCGCCGCAAGGGGTGATTACGCATATTTTTCATGGTACAATCCGCCTAGAGTCTGTGCGCGAGGCAATCGCGCCCTTTTTTTGATAGGATGAACACATGCAACAACCACCCACCAAAAAATCATTCGCTTTGCGTGCCAATTTCGCCGTTTTGGGATTAACACGCAATTGGTTGCGAATTTTCCTCATCTTTTTGACTATTTATGTGAGCCTGCCCATTGCCGCGCCCATTTTGATGCGAATCGGACTCACTGCACCCGCCCATGTAATTTATACCCTCTATACCCCATTCTGCCATCAATTCGGATTTCGGTCATTTTATTTATTCGGGGAACAGGTTGTTTATCCCCGCGCCTATGCCGAGACAGGTCTAAAATCGTATGAAGAAATGACCGCCAACATCCCACAACTACAATTTGCCCCACAAGATGAATTCAAATTGGAATGGACATTAGCGCACAAATTCTTTTTGGGCAATGAACAAATGGGTTATAAATTGGCACTCTGTGAGCGTGATAACATGATTTGGGGCATGATGTTGGTCGGCGGGTTGATTTATGCCATCCCCCCCATTCGGCGCAAATTACGCCCCATTCCGTTATGGATTTATGTCATCGCAGGTGTGTTACCGATTGCATTAGACGGTGGCAGTCAATTATTGAGCTACCCACCATTCAGTTTTTGGGAAATCCGCGAGACAACACCCTTTTTCAGGTCGCTCACAGGGGCATTATTCGGCTTGATGACGGCGTGGTTAGCGTTCCCCTATTTAGAACTGGCTATGGGCGACACACGCCGTCAAGTGGAGCGCAAATTGGCGAAAAAAGGTTTATTACCCCCGCCTAAACGATAATTTTGCCTTGCATCTCACTTGGGATTTTCACACCCATCAGATTTAACACGGTTGGGGCGATGTTGAGCAGGTTTTCGCCTGTTATACATCCCCCACCCCGTCCTTTGGGGTCGTATAAGATGAACATGCCTTGTGTATCATGATTGGCATCATCAGGACCCGTATCATTTTCGAGCGTATAATGCGCCCCATGCCCCAAACTGCCCACCGCACGCCACGCCAAATCACCAAAATACACCATCAAATCCGGTGCGATGCCATTCACTTGGGTATATACCTCTTGCGGGATAATCACCCGATGATTGAGTCCCGCATCATCTGCCCCGCGAATCTGTTTGATAGCATTTGCCAATTCATCCCGCACCCGATTTACATCTTCAGATGGAATGATACCCTCTGGTTCACGTCCGGCGATATTCAAAAACACCCGCGCATAATAACCGCCTGCGCCCCATGCCCGCGTCTTTGACCAATCCACTTCAAGCGCCTCAAATGGGGTGATTTTGCCATCTGGTGGTGGGTTTTTGAAATGTAACCAGCCTTCGCGCCATAACCATTCATTGATGCAAATCCCGCCGTCCATCCGTTTGACCCCATGGTCACTGACGACCAATATCGCAACATCATCATCGAGCAAGTTCAGAATTTCGCCCAATTGGGCATCGAGCAAGCGATAATAATCGCGTATCACATGAATGAATGGGCTATTGGGGTTGTGCAAACGGTGTTGCGGGTCATGATAACGCCAAAACCCGTGATGAATGCGGTCTAGGGCAATATCAACGTGCATCAAAAAATCCCATTCGGTATGCTGAATGGCATATTTCAGCGTTTTGAATTGAACATCACGCAAATGCAATAAATTTTGGCGCAAACGGGCTTTATCATCCGTCCTAAAATCTTTGACATCAAACGCATAGTCGGGAGCGATTTTCAAAAGCTCACTTTTGAAAATCGCTGGGTATGTGAACGTGGCTTGTTGATTCGGCGTGAGGAAGCAACTCAGCATCGTGCCATTAATGGGCTTAACGGGGTAAGTTTGTGGCACAGCGAGTACGGTGGATTTTTTGCCCACATCCCCCAAAATATCCCATAAGCGCGGTTGTTTGATATGGGTGCTATCCGCCGTAACCATCCGATTGTACGAATAATCGGCACGATTCCGAAAGCCATACACCCCCAACACCCCCGCATCACGGCTGGTCATCATGCTCGACCACGCAGGCACGGTTATACACGGTGTAGCGGATTCAAGTTCTCCCCAAGTACCCTGTGCCATTAACCGCGAAAAATTCGGCAATTCTGCCCTAAATTGGTCAAAAATCAGGTGTGGGCTGGCGCAATCCAACCCAAACACCAAGACACGCTTGTCTTTTTTGCGATTGAATAATTTATTGAACATGGTTATTTATTTTCTGTTGGGGTATTAACGCGCTGACCAATCAGAACAAGCCCGATGCTGATGGTATACAACACAATCAACGGACCCATCACCAAAATCATATTAATCGGGTCTACGGTTGGTGTAATGACAGCCGCCGCCACCGCCGATAACACAATGGCAATGCGCCACTGACGGATGAG
>JALONZ010000036.1 GCA_025454675.1 Anaerolineae bacterium
TAGCTTGATTGATATGTATACCACCGCATCCGTGCGCGAAACAGTGTGGCTTTTGACTGTTGCCGCCATTATTTATGGTTTTTTCTTTTGGCGGATGCTGAAACTGGGCTTATACTTTGGTGAACGCCCCGACCAAAATGCCGCATGGCAAGGTTGGTTGATGCTTTCGCCCAATATCATCGGCTTCCTCATCTTTTTTGCGGGTCCGTTGTTATTGTCGTTCTATCTCAGCTTTACCGATGCGACAGTCGGCAGAATTCCACAGGAAATCCAAACTGCCAATTATGCCAATGCGCTTGGACTCGAATTCAAAGTTTGGGATGTAGCCAACCCGTATGCAACCCAACTGATTCAACTGACACAATCCACATCTCCTGCCATTGCGGATGCGCCAACGGTGCGGGTGCAAGCCCAATCGTATATGTCACGCGGATATACCCCGCTCGCAATCATCCCATTCAAAGATGTGACGGGTGCAGACCTGATTATTGGCGCGACTGACCGCCTTTTCTGGATTAGCTTGCGGAATACATTGGTTTTCTGCTTGTTATTGGTCATTTTAAGCACCATTCCTGCGCTGGGTTTGTCGCTCATCCTCAACTCCAAATTACCGGGCATGAAAATTTTCCGCGCGTTGTATTTCCTCCCGTCCATCGCGGCGGTGGTGGGGACGGCGCTCATCTGGAAGTGGTTATATCACCCTGTTATTGGTTTTTTTAACTCGTGGATAACCAGTATTGTCGGATTTTTGAATAATACCTTCGGGATGCAAATTGTTGACCCCAAAATTTCGTGGTTAACTGACCCCGGATTTGTGTTGATTTCGATGGTGTTATTATCGGCGTGGCAAGTGGTCGGGTTTAATACCGTGCTATTTTTGGCAGGGTTACAAGGCATCCCCAAAGATTTATACGAAGCCGCCCAAGTGGATGGTGCTAATTATTGGGGTCAATTGCGAAATGTAACTGTTCCGATGCTTGCGCCTACCAGCGTATTCGTCATTATCACCACCATCATCACAGGGCTACAGGTGTTCAATGAACCCTACACCTTGTTCACGGCGCGTCCCATCCCCGAAAATGCCCTCACATCGGTATTCCATTTATATAATCAGGGCTTCTTCGGATTCAATTTTGGGTATGCCTCATCCATTGCATGGATATTGTTCGCGGTCATCTTTGCGATTACCCTGATTCAGTTCCGTGTTTCGCGCAATAATGCTTACGAGGGATGATATGAATAAAAAAGTGACACAATACAGTTTGGTTGGATTGGCTTATCTCCTCCTCAGTTTTTTTGCGTTGGTGATGTTGTTCCCATTCATCTATATGTTATCCACCTCGTTCAAAACTTCGTCTGATGTGTTTCATGTGCCACCGCGCTTATTGCCCTATTCGCAAGAAACGCGCGAATTTGAAGGTGTGCAAGCGAATGCTTATCTGATAACGGTGGATGGGGTGGAGCGCGAGATGGTGCTTGTCCCCAATCAGAAAAAGCCATTTGGGTTATTCACCACGCCCGAAAATATCAATCCTGACGTGCCAAATAGCAGTCCGAATACGGTGCGCGTAGATTTGGAACTGGCGACTAAAACCGATGAATCGCTCACTCTGCAACGCACAAATGGGCGCGAAGCGAATTTCGATATTTATGAAGTGCCGGTGAATGGTGAAATTCAACGCTTGGCATTGGTTGCACAACCGCGCCTCGATAAATTTGTAGACCCAACCAGCCCCGAAATCGTGGCGTATGATATTGAAGCCAATTTGCCCAAAGCTGAACTGATTGATTTTCGGACAGATAACTATCGGTTATTATTTGGCGAAGAAGTCGAGACCGCCACAACCACCGTGCGCTTATCATTGGCGCGTCCTTTGATTAACACCGTTTTGGTGACATTTGGTGTGGTGATTGGTCAATTGGTGACATCTATCATGGGCGGATACGCCTTCTCGCGGGTGAAATTTGCGGGGCGTAACACGCTATTTGTGATGTATTTGGGGTCTATCATGATACCCTTCGTGGTGTTGATTATCCCCATGTATCGGCTGATGGTGTCTATTGGCTGGCAAAATCAAATTGTCTCGCTGATTGTTCCGTGGATATTCACCGCCTATGGCACATTCCTCATCCGCCAATTCTTTATCACCATCCCCAAAGAAATTGAAGAGGCGGCATTGATGGACGGCGCAAGTCGTTGGCGCATTTTGTGGACAATTTTTGTGCCACTTAGCCGACCTGCTATTGCGACCCTCGCCGTATTTTCATTCTTATATGCGTGGAATAGCTTCTTGTGGCCCCTGCTCATCATTGGTGAAGGCAATGAGCCGAATCATGTCCTCACATTATCGCTCATCCGCCTGCAAAATGCCGCCAGTGAAGAACCGAACTTGCTCCTCACCAGCGCGGCGGTTGCCATTTTGCCACCCATCATCGCGTTTATCTTTGCCCAACGCTATTTTATTGAGGGTGTTACCTCATCGGGTGTGAAGGGGTAGGCGTATATTCCATTATATTCCATAGGGCGGACATACGCGCCAAAATCAGGCGCTAGTGCCGCCCCTACAATCACACCTATTTGGTGTGTAGGGGCGGTAGGGCGCAAGCCCGTATATCCGCCCAATGCCATAGTACCAAGAACCATTACTATGGCATTGTTTAGGGGCTTAGGGCATGTTATAGTTATCGCATGACAAACGAAAATCATATATCAGAACAAGAACAACCTATTTTTGAAGATGACCCCATTTTGGGGCGTTTTGTGGCACAATATCCAGCTAATCGTTTGCGTTTATTGATGATAAGCGGTGGGATTTTGTTGGCGGTGTGGTTTGTCGTGACGGTGGCATTATGGAATGTTCAAGATGATATTGCCGCCACGATAACCGTCCTCATCCTAACACCTGTTGCCTTGCTGACAGGCTGGTATGCGTTGCATTTATGGAATCGGGAGGTGGTCTTATATGAAAAAGGCTTCACCTATCGGCGTGGGTCACAATTAGCATATATCCGTTATAATGATGTCTCCCGCACCCGCCAAGCAGGAGGGATTATCCGTTATTTGGGCGGAATAATTAAACGCAACACCTTCCAATTCACCATCATCACAGAACACGATGAAATTATCCCTTTTGATGTGTTATATAAAAATTTAGATGACCTGACGCTCAAGGTAGAAGCCGAAATTTATCGGGTATTATTGCCCAAATTGAACACCAAATTGGCGAATGGGGAACGGATTCCGTTTAACGATGTCTTGTTCATCAGCACAACAGGCATCAAATACCAAACCGATGAACTGGTGTGGGATGATTTTGGTGGGCAAACC
Organism: Anaerolineae bacterium; assembly: GCA_025454675.1. Taxonomy (GTDB): domain Bacteria; phylum Chloroflexota; class Anaerolineae; order Aggregatilineales; family Phototrophicaceae. The sequence goes on from JALONZ010000036.1 coordinate 3,329, forward strand.
ATACAAAGTGGTCAACTCCAATTAAAACGCGCTGATGGCACAATATGGCACACATCTCCTTTGGCAGAAATTGAAAATATACGCTTATTTTTAGCCCTTTTAAGACATTATCAGCCAATTCGTGAGGTTAAGTAGGCGTTGATTTACGAAATCCACTTGTATTCCCCAAAAGCGGGCAAATTGACTCCTGCCATGCTCGACTGGTTATATCAACACGGGCAAAGTGATGACCAACCCGAAGCCTTTTGGCCCGTGAGGCAAATTAACCCCAAAGCCTTAGCGCGGTTATTGCTCAAACTCGATAGCAACCTCACACCGCACCCTGGTCCCGTGGGCGATGTGGAATTGCATTATGCCCAAAAAGAATTGAATATCATCCTCTATGTGCATAATCGTGGTGTCATCCTCTTTTTTCCGTATATGCCACATGGTGTATTTTCGCGCGTGGTGGTGGGGATTTGTTATACCTATATCCGTTATTTATATGATGCGCTTGGATTTTGGAGTTATGACCCGCAACTCGATATTTTGTCGTATGCGGATGATTTTCAATCCATAGATGATACCATTCGCCTGATGGATAAGGTGATGTCTCGCTATTTACCCGGTTGATAACAAAAAGGATTTTTCTCATGACACAAAAAGTTGGATTCATCGGTTTGGGAATTATGGGGCAGGGGATGGTGCGAAATTTGCATAAAGCAGGTTTTTCGCTCACCGTGTGGAATCGGACACGCGCCAAAGCCGAAGCCTTGCGCGAATTGGGCATCACCATTGCCGATACACCCGCCGATGTTGCCCGCGCCAGTGACATTATCATCACCTGCGTTAGCGATTCGCCCGATGTGGAAGCCGTGGTCTTGGGTGAACACGGGGTGATTCATGGCGCACATGCGGGGGCGCTCCTGATTGATTGCAGTACGATTAGCCCACAAACCACCGTCAAAATTGCCGAAAAATTGCGCGAACAGGGCATGACCATGTTGGATGCGCCAATTAGTGGCGGTAGCGAAGGGGCGGCGAAAGGCACACTCAGCATTATGGTGGGCGGGGCTGAAGCTGATTTTATCCGCGCACAACCCGTTTTTAATGCGATGGGAAAAACGATTACGCATGTCGGGGGGCAAGGTGCGGGTCAGATGGTCAAATTGGTGAATCAAATTTTGGTGGTGGGGACGATGCAAGCCATCAGCGAGGCGCTTGTCTTTGCACAGGCGGGCGGGTTGGATTTAGAAAAGACGTTGGCGGCGGTCAGTGGCGGGGCGGCGGGGAGCTGGTCACTTACAAATCGCGCCCCGCAGATGATTAACCGCGATTGGCGACCGGGCTTTATGATTGACCTGCAACAAAAAGATTTGCGAATCGTATTAGATTCTGCCGACCAACTGGGCGCGCCATTGCCAACAACCAGCCTGATATTCAATTTTTATCGCACATTGCAAGCGCAAGGCTTAGGTGAAGAGGGGAATCATGCTTTGATTAAGGCGCTGGAGCATTTATCGGGGATTACGGTGGAAAAATAAATAAAAACCTTAAATTTGATGTGTATATGTTAAGGGTAAAATCAGTCTAAGTATAACCAACCACTGCTTTAACGTCATTATATAGAACATCGTGATGTTCTTTCATACACCAGTGATGATTATAGGAGTGCTTGGTTTGATTGGAAAATTTGTTATTGAGGATTTCGACTTACAACGGGCAATTATCCGCGAATATATTGTATTTGAACCCTTGCTTGCAACCGATTCTAATACCATATCTTTGCAAAAGGCAGTTGAACAAGCCTTGATTAAAGATGATGACGCATTGATTGTGTTCAGCGTGAATCAATCGGTGATTTGCATTAGCCTTGTGAATATGATTTATTTTCATGTGGCACAGGGTGTTGCTGATAATACAGCGTGGATGGTATCTTTTTGTGTGGTGTGTAATGCAGGCATGTTGTTTTCGCCTGTAGTCAATGGAGAAATATTGCACTTTGCTGATGGCGGATTTTATAACGCCATGACTTTGCTAACCGATAAAGAGACCCGTTCCATTTGGAATCATATCACAGGGCATTGTTTACACGGTGTGCATAAAGGTGTGCAATTAACTCATTTAGGCGCACCATTACAAAAAACAGCATCACAGGTGATTACTGAATATCCCAACGCGATTTTTATTCACAGCCAATTGAGTGATGAAAATGCCCAGATGGTGCAACAAGATAATATCAATCGGTTAAATCCAGACCTCAAATTATCCACGCGAGCCATGAATACCTTACGTTTAGAAGATGAACGTCTGCCTCGTTTTGATATGGGTTTGGGAATATGGACGGTAAATAGCAAAAAGTTTTATCCCTATCGCAAAATTGTGCGCGAAAACGCGATTATTGATTTATTAGATGGGCGCAAAATTTTGGTTTATGTTTCGCCTGTGGGGGTTGCGCCAGAAGCCATTTATACCAGCGCCACATCATTTGAATGGCTGGATGATATTCTAAAATTGGATAATGGGCAGACGATACGGGATGGGGTGTTATATGATGCAGAGGGGCAAATAATCACCGCAGAACGCCCACAACAACTTTTTCAACGGTGGTATAGTTTTACACTGCTGTTTGATGATTGCGAAATTTGCTGATGAAATAAAAAATCCCTTCTGAGATAGAAGGGATTTTTTTGAAAATGAATTAGCGAATGGTCAAGCGGAATGTGCCTGCGCCATCCCAGTCACCCCGCGCTTGATATGCGGTGTTGAAGCCGTAACTGGTGGCAATCACAACATAAAATCCGTTGTCGGGCAGGGTGAAATTGCTAATTTGCGAGAAATACCCGATACCCTCACCATCATCATTCACGGCAATCCGATTGCCTTCTGCATCAAACAGATACAAAAAGGTATCCATAGCTTTCCCCGCGTTTTCGGTGGTAATCGTAACCCTATCGCCACCGCGTGCCGTAAAGTGAGCATATACAACGGGTATTTCTTTGGATACTGTCGCGGTTATGGGGGAGCTATTTCCCAATGATTGGCTTGTATAATCCAGTTCTTCACTATCCACCCATGTGCCTTCTAGCAAAATTTCGTAATCGAAATCTGTAACCGTTTCACGGGTGTTATCAGCAACACCTTCAAAATCGAATCGTTCCCCTAACTTGGTGGTTGCCAACACAAAATATGTACCATCTGTTGGGAGCATGACATTTTGAATCAACGCCGAGAACAAACGCGGACCGCTATCATCATCGGATGCAATCACCGCGCCATCACCACCCAATAAGACCAAATACGGGTCTAGGGTGCTTCTATCGGGTTGAATCATGGAAATGGTCACATAATCATTGGCGCGTCCATTAAACGCATAGAGATGCGCGTTCACCTCTTCGCTAAAACTGTTATAGGTTATTTCACCTTGCACCAGCATGGCGGGGGTGAATTCATCATCTTGGGCATTGGTGATATTCACAACCAGCACCAACCCAACTAAGATGAGACCAATTGCGACAATTCTTGATGTAAATGTGAGCATTTTCATGACACCACTTATCCTTATCTGTATTCATCATGTTTTTATTATAACATGCGCCCTCACAAAAAAACCCCTCATAACAGGGGGCATCCCCCGAAAATTGGGGTGTGCGTAGGGCAATAGTGGGCTAAAACCGTCCGTCCATCGTCCCGACATACCCCGTCAATTCCGCATAGCCATAGCCTGTAAAACCGCCTTCAACCCGCACCGCGCCTTCCCAATAGGCAATATCCCCGCTATGCAACTCTTGGTCTCTTTTCAACGGGGTGACGACCAGTTTGCGTGGTTGTTCATCCTCAAAAATGCTCGCATTGAGTGTAATTTCCCAGCCAGAAGGATAAGTTGCATCTGTATGCGGACTGAGCCATGAATCGGTGGCGGTGATGGTGAATTCCTCTGCGGAGAGATAGTGCGTACTGCCATCAGGATAAATCAATAGTCCGCCAAAGGCGGGTTCACGACTGCCATCTTCCATGCGAATTTTGCCGACCATCAATTCATAACCATCCTCAAAAATCAGCCCAAACCAATCCCAACCTTGTGCGCCTGTGCCTAGTGCGCTGGTGGAAAATTCATGGTCTTTCCATGTGTTACCCGTCACGGCAAATGATTCGCCATTGATGGTGATTGTGCCATTTGTGACCAAGCGCGATAGGCTGTAATAATAACTGGCATTGCCCATATCGCTACTTTTTTGGCTCAAGCCATTATCGCCTTGAAAGGCAGGCGGTTTGATTTGTTCTAGGGTCAAATCCACTGCAAATTCGCCCGTATCGGCGCTGATGCGCGTGGTCACATGCGATTCGTCCAGCGCGTAAACTTGCCAATCTTCCAGCCATACACGGTAATTTGCATTGGGGTTGGCATCATTCGGCAACGCACCTGCTAAATCGGCACTCCCGCGCCCATAACGCTCGGCGTGAAAAAATTGTTCACCCGCAATATCGCTGATGGTGAAATGTGCCATAAAAATCTGATTCGTGCGCCATTCGGAATCGGTATTCACAGGAATTGGTGAAATGGCACGCCGAAAAATGGTGAATTGAAACCCAAAATGCCGTCCCGATTCATCTTTCAGGTTGCCCGTATAATACCACCATTCGGTTTGAAACGTGTCGTGACTACCAAAATCACGCGGGAAAGACCATTCATATGCCTCTACTGCGCGTGTATAACCGTCTATGCTCGGTGTATTCGGGCTTAAACGCGCTTCGGCGGTGATTTGACCACTTCCGCCGTCTATTAACGAAAATCCGATGAGGACAACCACCACTACCACTACGCCTAACAATCCATATTTAATCATGTTTATCCCTTTATTTTTGATATGCGGACATGATATATCATGTCCATGTGTAGTAATTTAAGATATTAACCCCACCCCCTAGCCCCCTCCCCATTGTATGGAGAGGGGGAAAATGCTCGTTTTTGCCTTGCTCCCTTCCTCTACGAAGTGGGGGAAGGGTTGGGGATGGGGGTGCTTTTATTGTTGACCCAACACCAATACACCTTCTGTATTGCTCCCTACGAATAACACACCATCCACCAACACGGGCGCGGATGAGCGATAATCACCTTGTTCGCCTGTTTTATAATGCCACAATTCCACCCCTGTGCGCCTATCTATGGCATACAGCAAGCCTTGATTTTCGCTGAGGGCATAAACAACTTCATCCGCCACACTAGGCGATGAATATGCCACATTGCCCAATTCAAAGCGCCATAAGACCGCGCCATCTTCCCGATTGAAGGCATGTAACACACCGTTATAGCCAAACACGAATACTTCAAATTCTGTGACCGATGCAGAGGCATAAATTTCGCTTTGCATATCGTGTTCCCAAAGAATTTCGCCATCTTCTAGCGCGATTGCCCGCAATATGCCGTCGCGTCCGCCGATATAGACAATGCCGTCCAAAATGGCGGGGGTTGCGTCTACGGGTTTATCCGTTTGGATATGCCACAATTCTGTGCCTGATGTATCTACGGCGGTGATGCGCCCGCTACGACTTCCGATTACAACCACACCATCCGCATAGGCGGGTGATGACCAAATTTGACCCGCCGTGTCGTATTTCCAAATGAGTTCGCCACTCATGGCAGATAGGGCATAGAGATGATTATCCAAACTGCCGATATACACCACATCATCCACCACCAACGGCGATGAATACACTTGCCCGCCCGTTTCGTATTCCCAAAATGAAATGCCATTGCTCGCATTCAGCGCATACACCGATTTATCCAAACTGCCCATATATAAGCGCCCGTCTTTGACGGTTGCGGTGGATACAACCGCGCCACCCGTCTTGAAACGCCATTTTTCTGCGCCTGTATCTGCATCTAGTGCATAAAATGTGCCTTCTTCGTTGCCGATATACACCAAACCATCGGCGACGGCGGGTGTGGTGCGGTTGGGGCGTGGGGTATCGAATGACCATAACAAGGTTGGTGCAGATAAAATGGCATTGGAATCATATACGCCTAAACGCGCATCATCACCGCGAAAAGTGGTTTCGGTGGGCGTTACCATGTCGGCGGATAGGGGGATGATGAGCAATAAGCATAAGGAAATGAACAACAGACGCATGATATAATGCCTTTAGATTATCTAAAATCAGTATTTTCATTACATCATATCATGCTGAATTGGGGATGAATGGCATGTGTGAATTTGGATATACAGGGGCATTATGAATCGAATTGACCGACTTTTTGCCATTTTATTGATTTTGCAAAAACATAAACACAAGCCGATTACCGCATCATCATTGGGCAATCGGTTTGATGTGACGGAACGCACGATTTACCGCGATATGCAAGCTCTGATGGAAATGGGTGTGCCGATTGCATCCTCTCCATCAGAGGGGTATCGTCTATTGGATACATTTCACTTGCCCCCCATCCTACTATCGCCAAATGAAGCGATTGCGCTGTTTTTGGGTTCGTGGATGTTGAAGCGACATGCAGACGGCAGGATTTTGATGGATTTAGATACCGCCTTACATAAATTAGAGGTAGTTTTGCCAACTGCTACCCAAAAAGATGTGAATCAATTGGCACAGATAATTGATTTTTACCCCATTCAAAATCGCCTGAATTTAGATGAACTGCACCTGCTCACGATTTTGCAAGCTATTCAATCTAAGCAGGTGATTCATGTGGTGTATCGTGCCTATTTGGATAGTGAGACAACGGAACGCGATGTTGAACCGTATTCCCTGACATTTTCTGAAGGAGCATGGTATGTGAATGGATTTTGCCGATTGCGAAACGATATACGGGCATTTCGGTTAAATCGGATTGTATCG
>JALONZ010000557.1 GCA_025454675.1 Anaerolineae bacterium
TTTCATTCTCGCGTTTTAAGAATTCTTTCTTAAATGTGTAATCATTGTCATTTTGTTTTCCTATGATAAAACTATAGGTATATTTTGCTTGGTCAATTTCACAGACGATTTCAATGCTTATATCATCATCAGTACGAACACGGTTAACTAAGAGATTTATTCCCCCTCTCTTGAATAAGGCATTATCCAAGCTAAACATACATAAGTTCAAGAAGCGCAACACATCCACAAAATTACTTTTGCCAGAACCATTTGCACCCACTAAAACGGTTAAGTCTTCTAACTCCACGGTCAAATCGGTGATGCTACGGTAATTTTTAATCGTGATGCGTTTGATGCGCCTCTTGAGCATGAGATTTTCCTCTTGATTAATTAGTAGCTGGGCATGGTGGGGTCAATGTCTTTCGCCCATGCCAAAATGCCTCCATCTACATTATACAACTTAGCACCATCATACCCGATTTCGCGGAGCATGTGAATTACATCGGCGCTCCGTTTCCCAGAACGGCAATGCACAATAATTTCTGCGTCCATTGGCAAATCAGCGAGGACAGTTTCTTCGCGCAATTTACGCCCCGCCAGTACCGCATTTTTGGCGGCTTGAATCGTGCCTTTGGGGATGCGGAGTGTGCCGTCTAATGCCGAAATTTCCCATTCGTGCGGTTCGCGCACATCCAAAACCAGTGTTTTATCACCACTATCAATCCGTGCTTTCAATTCACGGACAGTCATCACGCGCATATCGTCATCTGTCGGTACATCGCTACTATACAAACTGTTATCATGAGCAGGCGCACCGCAGAACATTTCATAATCAATCAATTCAACTTCTTCGGGCGCGATACTGCACACAGGGCAATTCGCATTTTTATGCACTTTGATGGTCGTGAAGCTCATTTCCAGTGCATCATATAACAACATGCGCCCAATCATTGGGTCGCCAATGCCTAAAATGAGTTTGATGGCTTCGGTGGCTTGCATCGTGCCGATGGTACCGGGCAAAATCCCTAACACCCCACCTTCCGCGCAACTGGGGACAAGCCCTGGTGGGGGTGGTTCTGGGAACATGCACCGATAGCACGGTCCCACTTTGGGATAAAAGACGCTCAATTGACCTTCAAAGCGGAAAATGCTCCCATACACATTCGGCTTGCCCAATTTGGCGCAGGCATCATTCACCAAATAGCGTGTAGGGAAGTTATCTGTGCCGTCAATGATGACATCATACGGCGCAAAAATTTCCAGCGCGTTATCCGATGTCAGTGGCACATTATATTTGACGATTTCAATATCGGGATTAATATCTTTAATCCGAATTTCCGCGCTATCGAGTTTAGATTTGCCGACTGTGGATAAGCCATGAATGATTTGGCGGTGCAAATTGCTTTCATCCACCACATCATAATCTACCATGCCCATTGTGCCGATGCCCGCCGCCGCCAAATATAACGCGGTTGGACTGCCAAGCCCACCTGTGCCGATGAGCAACACTTTGGCGGCTTTGAGTTTGCGTTGTCCCTCAATCCCCACTTCGGGCATGATGACATGACGGCTATAACGGCGGATTTCTTCATTGCTGAGTGTAGCTTGTTCTGTGACTAACGGTTGCATGATGCTCCTTCTTCTTAGAAACCAATTTGTTGAATCAGCTTATCAGTTGGGGTAGCCCCATAATTGATATGTTGGGTTTTGCCATGTGTATCTAGGATAATGGTTGTCGGGGCAGAGAATACACCCCATTTTTGTGCAATTTCGGGATGTTCTGCGCTATTAATTTCGATGATTTGTACTTTTTCACCCAATTGCGATTCCAACTTATTCAGCGCAGGGCGTTGTTGGGTTTGGCAGGGAATACAATTGTGCATCGAAAAATAAATAACGGCAGGTTTGCCCTTCATCAATTGATTCAATATGGCATCATTGTTTTTATCAAAACGGGTGATGCGCGTTTTTTGCCAATATTGAAACCACATGAATGTGCCAAATCCGATAGCGAATAAGATGCCAATAATCAAAATGCGTTCTAACATCGTAATCCTCGTTATTGTATGTTCCGAATGGGCGATTGGTCAAAGCCTTTAATGCCAAGCCGATTAAATTGATAATACATCCAACATCCCAAGCAAAAATTGAGCCAGAAGTTCAGGTTTGCCAGCGCAATCACCACCCATACCAATATCCACCCAAAAACAGGCGCGCCTGCTAAGATGAGAAGTGTTCCCGCGCCATTAAAAAGACTGCCCACCAACATCGCAAAACGGTGCGGTTGGGGATGGTCTGCGATGACATTCGGTTTGACGATGCCAGCCGGTTTTAACCAACGGGTATAGATGAGGCGGTAAGGCGCGAATGGCGCATCAATTGCACCCAAAAATTGGCTGATGGCGACAAATGCCACCAATAGCGGACTCTCTAAGATGAATCCGACCAACAAAATAATGATGGTTAAGGCTTGCCCCACTTTAAGACCACTTTGGTCTACTTTGGGGAGTGTTTCGGATGTCATGTATTCCCTCCAATAAGCACATACAATGTTTTTTGATTAGACAAATATATCCGATATGGTTAGTCAGATATTAGACGACACAATTCAACCGTATCATACGGCTGAGTTGTGAAATTGGTTGTTGTTGATGTGTGGACGGGGTGATGTATGTTAGTAAATAAAGACGGTG
>JALONZ010000037.1 GCA_025454675.1 Anaerolineae bacterium
ACTAGAGGCTTCAGCCTCGTATGTCAGCCACAGAAATCTTTTTACCCTGCGTCCGATGTCTGCACTATGTTGTGCGGACGATGTTGGGAAAACGCACAGATGGGGGTGCATTTAAGGACTTATTTGTTATCCATAACTCACGTTGATTAAATATCCTTGAGCAATTCTTCGAGTTCGGCATCCAAAAACAGCGCCCCTGTGTTTTTGCCTTTTCTACGTTTCACCACTTTATAGGCATGGGTCAGGTTGGGATAATTTTTTGCTTGTTCTAAGGGAACATGTTCACATTCAAAATCATCTTTGACTAATTCATAGGTAGCCTCACTGATGAGGACTTCGCCAGGGGTGGCGCTACTCTCTAAAAATTTACTCATACTAACCGCTTCGCCTAATGCAGAAAATTCACGGCGGTCTGGGCTACCAATATTCCCTAAAAACGCCTGCCCTGTATGAATACCTATGCGACAAAATAGATGTTTTTCGGAAGGCAAAATTTCATGCAACGCACGCAAATCATATGAGATGCTCATGGCGGCGCGTACAGCCCGTAACGCATGGTCACGTTGGGGATTGAGTTGGGTGTTGTATAAGCCGGTCACAGCATCACCCATATATTTATCGACAATGCCCTCATACAGATTAATCCCATCACTGGCAAGGCTCAAATATTGATTGATGGTCTCCATCACTTCTTCGGGCTTCATATACTCACTGATTCGGGTAAATCCGCGCACATCCAATGCAATGGATGTAATTTCGCGCTCCTGCCCCATCTCAATCAAGTTAATATCCGTCACTTTATCCAGTAATGGCGCGGGCAAATACACCCGTAATTGTTTAAGGCGCAATTCCAATTCGCGTTGTTCGGTCAGGTCATCCACCACCAACACCGCCCCTTGCACCGTACTTTGTTCATCGCGCAATTGGCTGATGGTGATATTCCAATTGCGATGTCCAGTACCAACGGAGACGTGATATTCCAGCGATTTCACTTTACCATCCCGTTGGGTTTGGGTAATCGCATCATAAAAATCGGCGGTGATGGGTGGCAAAATCCCTTTTAGGGGTTGATTGATGGCATCTTTTTCATCACGAATATTCAAAATATCGCAGGCGGTCATATTGCACGCCGTCACGGTGAGATGCGAATTGACCGTAATCACCCCGCTCGAAATGGAATCGAACACATTATCCATCAAATCGCGCATGGCGGTGACTTGTTCCAATTGTTGGCGGGTTAGTTCAAATAACCGCGCGTTTTCGATGGCGACACCCGCCTGATTGGAGAAAGCGTTCATAATCTCCAAATCACCCGGTTGGAATAACCCCGCCATGACACGGTTATCACAATACACCACACCAATCACCTCATCACGCACTTTGAGCGGGACGGCTAAAATGGAACGAAGCGCAAACCCAACGATGCTTTGTTGGTCACGGTAACGTTCATCGTTGCTGGCATTATCGGTGATGACGGCTTTGCCTGTTTTGGCAACCTCATTAACAATCGTTTTGCTGACGATGAGTTCATTGCGTTTGCCACCAGTGGCTTCATCTGCCCCACCACCAAATGACAATTGCGTGCTATCTAACCCGCGTGCCACCCGAAACTGGTCAAATTCACCCGTTGCGCGATTTTTGAGGACGATATACCCGCGTTCCGCGCCCGTCAAATTGATGACGGTATCCATAACCTGATTGAGTACCGAATCGGTATCACGCGAGGAGTTGATGAGGGCAGTGGTATCGGCAAGGGCGCGAAGGCGTTGCAATTCGATTTTGCTGTTATCCACCTGTCGCAACAGGGCTTCGAGGCGGGCTTTTAGGCTACGCAAATTGTCTAATGCGCCACTGGGCAAATTTATCCCTTTTTGGCGTAATAATTCGCGTTGGCTACGCAATAATTCTGTGAGGTCATTCACCCGTTTGAGGATAGCCGTCAGTCGTGCAGAACTATTTTGGGGTGTATTTTCGTTGGACATTAGCTTCTAAAGACCTCATAAATACGGGTGAGTTGTTCTCTGCCCTTCGCTTTGATGGACTGGTGTTCCTCAAAGCGAATATCACCAATAAATGAACGGGAATACTGATGAATATAATTGTAGGTATTTTCGCCGATGATAATTTGTCCCAGTTGGGTATTTTCTTCAATCCGTTTGGCAAGGTTGATATTATCGCCAATGGCGGTGAACTCACGCCGATTGAAACTGCCCACATTGCCCAATGTCGCGTCACCGGTATTAATGCCGATACGGTAATAATGCGGGTTGGGATTGATACCCTGTTGTTGATAAAATTCGGTGAACGCATCTCGGATGCCCAGCGCGGCAAAAATGGCGCTCATGGCATGGTCGTGTTCCATCGGATTCAATTGGGTGTTGAACAATGCCATGATAATCGTCCCCATGTATTTATCAATGATGCCATCAAATTGATGGATGACATTGGTCGCACAGGTCAAATAGGCATTGACCTGCTCCACAATTTGTTGTGGGCGGGCATTAGGGAAGCTGTTAATGGCGCGGACATCCACATACATGCACGTCACACTGCGCCGTTCCCCACCGAGCGCCAATCCGGAAATCGTGCCGATATTTTCGACCATTTTGGGGGGCAGATACCGCTTGGTCATGTTAATCATCTCATCACGAGCGCGACTATCCGTTAAATCATCCAAAACCAGTGCCACCCCACCCGCAACATCGCGTGTGCTTTTGAGGGGATTGAGGCGGATATTAAAAATACGCTTCCCGCGTGATTTGATGTCAATTTGTGTTTCCAGCGAATGGACGGTTAATGAATGCAACACATTGCTCATGGGCGTATCGAGTTCATTGCCAACCGCTAAAACATGATTCAGGGGTTGCCCGATGGCAGAATCACGATTCATCAGCAATAACTCGGTGGCGGCAGAATTCATAAACATAATTTTGCCAGTCGCATCGGTGGTGATGACTCCGCTATCAATGGATTCAAACACGTTATCCATCAATTGGCGCATGGCGTTAATATCCACCAACGCAGTTTGAATTTGACTGAATAACCGCGCATTTTCGATTGCCACCGAAATTTGATTGGCGAATGCGACCAACAGCATCTTCTCACGTTCCGTAAATACACCTGTTTTGAGCCGATTATCCACATACACCACGCCTAAAACCGTATCCCGATAGCGCAACGGCGCACATAACACCGAGCGCAAGGTCAACTGGGCGATGCTCATGCCACCTTGTAGGCGGTCATCCTTAAAAGCGTTATCCGTCAGCAATACCTCACGGGTCTGAATGACTTCTTGCACCACAGTTCGGCTAATTTGCGGTTCTTGTCGCTCATCGGGTGAAAAAAACGTCTTGGTAATTTGATTTTCTTGCACCACCTTAAATTCGAGTTCATCTGTATCCGCATTTCTGAGGATGATAAAACCACGTTCCGCCCCTGTGAGGTTAATCACGATGTCCATAGATTGAATGAGGACGGCTTCAAGGTCAAACGTGGTATTAATCCGCGCGGAGGTATCTGCCAAGAAGCGTAATTGACCGAGTTCTGTTGCGTCTTCGGTCATGCTGGCTTCCAGATTCGACAAATCCCCATCTAAACTGCTCATGGCTTGAATCGCCATCGGTGGCAGGCTAAATCCACGTTGTTTAAGGGCATCACGTTGGGCGCGGAGCGATTGTTCGGTTTCTTGAACCAGTGATTTTAAGCGGTTTACTTCACCAAGTGTTGGCTGTTTTGGGTTATCACTCGACATAGATTTAAGCTACTTTATGGTTGGTTATTCGACATTTCGTAATTATACACTAAAAGCAATTCTGTGGATTAAAAAGATATTGCACCCGTGTTTTAGGATAGGCAGAAAATGGTTAGGGGCTGGCGCGGTGAGCGATTCACGCCTGTGAATAGCTCACCGCGCTGATAGAATCACCCCACCTTTTGCCATGTGCCAGATGCCCCGCCCGAAATACGGACAGTCCCATAACCGGGTATGCTGATATAAAACGCCACATTATTGGCTTCATACTGCACCGTATACGTCACGTTGGTATTGGCATTGCCAACACCCCACCCTAACGCATTGCTACGGTCACACCACACATAATTATTGATGCTCAGGGTTTGGCTATTATTGAACACCCAATTGAACACATCCTGCGGGGCAAAAAATCCACTGGGGACTGTGCCACATAAGGCGGTAGATGTACTCACACCATCCCACCCGCTGACATAGGCGGCATATGACCCACTTGTGGCAGGTGTGCCGATGAGTCCATAAATCCAATTTTGCCCGCCGAGTGTGAGGTTAATCATCATCCCACGTTCAAAGAATTGAATTTTACCCACCAATGAGACCGAGCCACTGGTTGGGCAACCGGATTGGGGCAATGCCAATTGTGACCCAAAAAACCACGCCACCGAACACACTTGTTGAACAACAATGGGGATATTTTGTGTGGCAGATAACCCACCGCGTTGGGCGATAAGCCGATAAATCACTTGCACACCGCTAGTCGTTGGGATAGTGACCGGTAATTGACCTGTGGGCGTGACGCTAAAAACTTGTTCCACTGTGCCTTGTGTATTCAGTTGCTCGATGGTGATAATATCTGCCGATGTTTCCCACGACAACAAAATCCCTGTCCCCGCAGGCGCAGATAATGTGCCATTCAATGGTGCAAGATTGGTGCTAAACTGAAAAATCTGCGGATTATTCGGTGTTGGGGTGGCGGTTGGTTGCGGTGTCGCGCTCGGCAATGGTGTAATCGTTGCCGTATTCGTTGGCGGGACGGGTGTCGCGCTCGGAATCGGCGTTACGGTATTGGTGAGGGTTGGTGTCGCTGTTGGCGTATTGGTCGCCGTATTTGTGGGCGGAATGGTTGTATTCGTCGGTGTCGCACTGGGTGTTTCTGTCAATGTTGGGGTGAATGTCGGCGTATCTGACGGTAAAATAACCCGCGTTGGCAACTCTGCGACTTGTTCGCTTGTGCCATCGCACGCGGCGAGTGATAAAAGGATAATAAGACTGATGATGACCCGAAATCGTGCCATAGTACACCTCGTTCAATCTAGGATATGTGTCTTTGCATTGATAATACCCATATTTATCAGTGCGTGCCAACCTGAACCCGTAGTCCATTTGGGGGATTTGCCCACACGGGTGGTCATCCCAACCGAATCACCCATCCCGAATATCATCCCATCCGATACACCAACCGCCAGCATCACCCCATCGGCAACTTATACCGCAACCGCCAGCGTCACCCCATCCGCGACCATCACCAACACACCCCTATTCACCGAAACACCCACATCCACCATCACATCCACCGCCAGCATCACCCCGATTCCCATTTCACCAATTCCCATTTCACCAATTCCCCCCACCCCCGCGCCAAATCGCATCGCATCCGAATTGCCAACCGTATTCGGTTATGGTCAATCCGTAGAGGGGCGCACCCTCACCGCGCATCGAATTGGGAACGGCGCATTGGTGATTATGTTGGTCGGCGGGATTCATGGCGGGTACGAAGCCAATACCATCACCCTGATTGACCAATTCATCCTCCATTTTCAAAATAACCCGTTGGATGTGTTGCCGAATATCACCTTCATCCTCATTCCATCCGCCAACCCAGACGGCGCAACGTATGGGCGGTCACTCGCGGGGCGTTTTAATGCCAATGGTGTGGATTTGAATCGTAATTGGGATTGTGACTGGTCAGAAGAAGCGTTTTTTCGTGATTTACCTGTTTATTCAGGCGAAAAACCCTTCTCTGAACCGGAATCGGTGGGGCTGGCGGCGCTGATTAACGACATCCGCCCGTCTGTGGTGCTGTTTTATCATAGCGCGGCGAATGGCATTTATGCGGGAGATTGTGCGGGTGGCGGGGTATCTGCGCCAATGACAGAAATTTTAGGGCGGGCTACGGGGTATCCGTATGGCGCAGAATTTACCGATTATGTGGTGAATGGCACGGCATCCAGTTGGGTGGATAGTTTGGGGATACCCTCCGCCGATGTCGAATTGGCATCGGCGGATTTAACGGAATTTAGTCGTAATTTGGATGGTGTGCTGGCGTTGCAATGCTGGCTGACGGGGGTATGTTAATTTTTAGACTAATATGTGCTATGCTAGAATCAATCACAAATAAAATGAGGATACACCATGTTAGCCCAACCGCCCCAAGCCGATACCGATATTGGAATGCCAATCGAACTTTATTTGACCGAAAGCCACCATAATCCTTTTGAAATCATCAATGGAGAGCGAGTTCCCAAAATGCCGAGCGGTTGGATACATAGCGAAATCATTCGCCTCATTTTTCGGTTATTAGATGCGTTTGTGACGGCTCATCAATTGGGTGATGTGTATGCAGAGACAACCTTCATCTTTCCGCACACATCAAAAAAGAATTGGGTAACGGGGTCACGAATCCCTGATGTAATGTTTTATGCGGGGTCACAGGTGCGCGATTTTATCCAAACAGCAGAGGATAAAAATTTACCCCTCGCCATCGTGCCTGATTTAATCATTGAAGTGCTATCCCCCACCGATACCTTCAGCCAGATTGATGAAAAAGTCAGTTATGATTTGGCGAATGGTGTTAAAATGGTGTGGCTGATAGACCCCAATCGGCGCAAAGCATGGGTTTACACCCCCGACACCGAAAACTCGCAAGTCTTTGGTGCAGAGGGTGTATTGACCGCAGAAGAAATATTGCCCAATTTCAAACTTGAATTAGCAAAATTGTGGCGCTAACCCTTCGTCCTACCCCAACCGGCTGGCATCCACCGCGCCCGCATGTTGCCCTGTGAGCAATTTGTTCACGGCGCGTTGTGCCGTCCCGCCACCCAATGCCAAGCCATGCCCAGTGAATCCAACCGCAAACCCAACATCCGGCATATCGGGGATTGTGCCAGCCAGGGGCAATCCATCCACCGAAAAACCCATTATCCCCGACCAACGGCGCGTCACGGGCGCTTTGACCTCTGGAAAGCGCGTTTTGAGGTAATCATCCAAAATGGCTTGCACCGCATCTGTGATTTTATCCTCAATCGTATCATCTTCGGCGGGCTTATTTTGTTTGCGTCCGCCACCAATCAACAACCGATTATCAAACGTGGTGCGATAATACATATACCCATAATCGCTATAGCCAATCATCGGCAGTGGCGCTGTTTCGAGGGGTTCTGTCGCCAACACTTGGGCGCGGGTTGGGACGACCTTCCCCACAAAATACGGATGAATGCGAGGCGAATACGCATTGGTGCATAGCATCACTTTTTGCGCGATAAACCGATATTTGCGCGTATACACCATCACTTTTTGCGGAGCGAGTTGTTCGATGCGATATAACTCGTTGTTGCCGATGAATGTCGCGCCAGATTTTGCCAATATCGCGTTCACCAATTGATATGGTTGCACCGCCCCATCCCACGGCTGTTCAATCGCGGAAAAATAACCGCGTTTGAGCGGGTCATCCTCATGGAAAATCACATCTATGCCGTCCGCTTTGAGGGCTTGCGCCGATTTTTTCACATCTTCGGCTTCGGCTTCACTTTCCGCGAGGAGCAATGACCCGCAGGTAATCATTTTGACATCCGTATCGTGCGCCATATCACGCCAAATTTTGTGCGTATGGAGCGACAATTCCCAAATTTCTTTGGCAACCGCATGACCATAGCGTTCAATCCCTTCGGCATAATAACAATCTAAGCCTGTTATCATGAAGCCCGCATTACGACTGGTCGCGCCCAAGCCAATATCTTGGCTATCGGTGATGACCACCTTGCGCCCCGCTTGTGAGGCAAAATAGGCGGCGGTACAGCCCGCCAATCCTGCCCCAACCACCAAAAAATCAACTTCCTGAATCGGTTGTGTATCGTCTGCTTGCCAAACCGAGACGGTCATAATTTATACTTCCCCTTATATCAATTATCGAATCGTCACTTGGCGTTGATTCGTGCCGATGACGGTGGCATTAGCGGATGCTAAATCGAGCGATACCAATTCAACTGGTAATAACGCAAACTCATTAATTGCATTGCGCGTATCGAATGTGCCTAATTGCCCCGCCAAAACCGCATCCACCCAAGGATTGGGATTTGGCACTTGGCTGAAGATGAGTTGTGCGCCGTCTCTGCTGAGTGTCATGCGTCCGATGCCACTGCCAAACCCACCATACAGCGTTGTATCATCGGTGCTGGTCAGGTTATATTTACGGATATTCAGCCCGTAGGTTTGAATTTCGGTCAATTCATAGCCGATGAATGCGGTGAATGTCGCTAATCTGTCGCCTTCAAGGGTGATGGTTGGGCCGGATGTAATCACACTATAAAAAATATCGCCAGATCCTTGTGCGCCCCATGCCACTTGGTCGGGGACAGATTCAATATCAATCCGTTGTTCGGTTCGGGTCGTCAGGTCATAGACCAACAAATCTTGACCCGAAATACCCACCAACCGATTGCCATCTTGCGATAATTTCACACGGGTGATAGCGGGGACGAGTAGCTGGCTATTTCCATCTGGCGAAAGCAACGCCACCCCATTCCCAGAACAATCGGTTGAATGAATAATCCCTGCCGATGTGCTGGCGAGGAGCATGGGATTGCCCCCAAAACCGCCAGCTTCTTCCCAATACAGCGTATCGGTTGGGAATGATGACCCACCACCACAACCCACACCATAGCTAAAGTTACCGATTTGTTCGGGTTGTGATACACCATCAGGCAACACCGCAAATACATTGATAATTTGCAGGTTATTGCTCCCCTCCACATAACCCGCCTCTTGGGTGAACATCAGCCGTCCATCAGGCAAAAAGCTAATGGGATACACGGTGGAGGGTTGAACCCCTAATGCCGAAATCACATTGGTCGCAAAATCCACCACCGTCACATCATGGCTGATGATGAAAAATTCGTTATCGGGCGTGACGGTGCGTTGGATGAATGCTAATTTTTGACCATCTGCACTCCAAACCACATGCGAAATAGAGCGCCCACCCAACCCCGCGACAGGTTCGTTAAAGGTCACTTGGGCGGGTTGGTCAATTAGTCCATAAATGAACACATTGTCATCTACAACTGCGGCATAGACCAATGGCGCGGGTTGCGCCAAACTGATGAGTGGGGTGAGGAGCATCATAAGGAGCAACAACGCCCCAAACAGATTTTGTTTTTTCATGTCATATATCCTTTCAATTCGATATTATCTGGTTATTGTACGTCTATCCTAACAGAATTTGAAGCAAGGTTAACCCATGATTGGGCTACGAATCCTCACTGAATGGTTTGCAAAAATTACATTTTTTCATTACAATCAGGAATAGAAATTCCCAAAAACAATTTTCAAAGGGAGTATGATATGTCAAAAATCATCATCAGCTATAACCCAGACGATACCAAAGCCGCATCCAACCGCCTAAATGATTATCTGGTCAGTCGGTTTGGCGCGGGTATCGTGACACTCGGAGCAGAAACGCTCATCACCAGCCCCGCCGATGCCGATATGGTTGTTCAAAATGCAGATTCTATCGTGGTTATGATTGGCAATAAATGGGCAGAATTGGGTGCGTACCGCAATCCAGATGACCTAAATCGCGCATTAGTTGCTTCTGCGTTACGGTTAAATAAAAAAATATTTCCGGTTTTGGTCAGTGGGGCAAGCATTCCAGCCGATTTACCCAGCGACATTGGTGGGCTTGCCAACTTAATAACGATGCCATTCACCGCACAAACGGTTACAGACGATGCCAATCGGATTGCCGATGCCCTCGTCAAAGTCGCCTTATCTGCCCAACAACCGAATAAACCACTTATGGAGCAACCCACTTTTATGAGTGCGATGCCCAACCAACCCCCGCCACCCCAACAAAATCCATTTGGCGCACCGCCACCCTATCAACAACCACCCAGTAATGCCAATCAGCCACCGGCTTATGTCCCAAAACCGCCGAAACCGCCCGTTGAGCCGACTGCTATCCCCATGATTCCCGATGTGACGCGGTTTGTGCGTCCGTTATTTGAGCGGTTTGGCACATTGCCCATGCTCCTCGCGCCATCGGCGGTATTTTTTGGCATCTGGTTCTTCTTCACATCAGTCACTTT
>JALONZ010000558.1 GCA_025454675.1 Anaerolineae bacterium
TCCGTACAAGCCGATATAGAGGTGGTCGGGGAAGCCATCAATGGCGAACAAGCCCTGCAAAAAATGGCGCAAGCCCTACCCGATGTGGTATTGATGGACATCGAAATGCCCATTTTGGACGGCGTAGCCACAACACGCCACATCAAACAGCATTACCCCACCTGCCAAGTGATTATTTTGACCACATTTGATAATGATGATTATGTGTTTGAGGGATTACGCGCAGGGGCATTGGGTTATTTATTAAAAGATGCCCCCGCCGAATCACTCATGAATGCCATTCGGATTGCCGCGCGTGGTGAATCATTTTTGCAACCCTCCATCGCCAAAAAGGTGGTTTCTGAATTTAGCCGTCTTGCAGAAATCGCCCGTCATCATCAATCCAACCTCGCCGACCCGCTCACCGAGCGCGAACTCGACATTTTACGGCTCATCATACGCGGGATGACCAATATGCAAATCGCCAATCATCTATTCATCACAGAAGGCACCGTCAAAAATCATGTAACCGCCATTTTGAATAAATTGGGTGTCAAAGACCGTCAACAAGCCACCCAACGAGCGCGAGAATTGCGCTTATTATGATTTATCCCAGATACGCTTCATCAATTTGGCGCATATCCTCATCGGTCAATTTCAATGTCCCGCCACCAATCACTTCATCCGCTTGTTTGGGATTCCGCACACCCACAATCGCGCCCGTCACGGCAGGGTGATGCAATACCCACGCAATCGAAACATTTGGCACAGGCACATTATGCCGTTTGGCAATCTCCACCATCACATCCGCCACGCGCAAATTTTTGCTCAGGCGCGGTTCTTGATATTCCGCATCATGTTTGCGCCAATCATCGGCGGGGAGTGATTCCACCCGTTCACGGGTCATTTTGCCCGTCAATATGCCCGCTTGCATGGGCGAATACACAATCACCCCGATGTTGTTTTGCAGACAAAACGGCAACACCGATTCTTCTACACCACGTCTGACCGCAGAATAAGGCGGTTGGTTGGATGTAATCGGCGCGATGCTCATGGCACGGCGCATTTGGTCGGCGCTAAAATTTGATACGGCAATATGGCGAATCTTGCCCGCCTGTTGCAACTCAACTAAGGTTTGCCAGCCTTCCTCAATTTCGGGTTCGGGGTCGGGCCAATGAATCTGATACAAATCAATTTGCTCAATTTGCAAACGGCGTAGGCTATCTTCCACCTCGCGCCGAACAGAATCGGCTTTTAGGCTACTGTAAATCGTGCGGTCTGCGCCCCACACCAGCGAACATTTGGTAAAAATATATGGCTTGTTGGTCATGCCCTTCACCGCACGCGCCACCACTTCTTCCGAATGTCCTAAGCCATACACGGCGGCGGTATCAATCCAATTCACACCCAAATCGAGGGCGCGGTGAATGGCGGCAATCGAATCATTATCATCCTGACTGCTCCACGCATATTCCCAACCTGCCCCACCCATCGCCCACGCGCCAACCCCGACGGGCGTGATGTGTAAATCGCTATTTCCCAGTTGTTTTGTTTGCATGATACTATCCTTTGTGTATGTAAAATGGATTCTGCTTCTATTGTACCGCATCGGTAAATGAGGTTGGATATAACCAAGCCCATACGCACAATATTTGTTAAATTTAGGGGAACACGCTATAATGATATGATGTAATTGATAGGAGTGTGAAGAAATATGCGTTCTCGTTTCATTTTGATAGCCATCATGATGTTATTCGTCGTTGTTATACCCACATACGCACAATCGGATGATGTGGATGTGGATATTCCCGACATCCCTGCGGGTCAACAAGTGACCATCACCTATCGCGTGCGCGTCAATGACCGCCTGCCGATTGATACCCGTTATATCATTGACCAAGGGCGGATTATCATCGGGGGCGAAACCTTGCTCACCGATGACCCGCGTTTGACAGGTAACACCGACCCCACCCTGACCCTTGCGGGCTTATCTGCCAAAGCCTTGCCCGCCACAGGCGAAATCCCCTGGTGGCGCAATGTGTTGATTATCGGCAGTGTGGCGTTGGTCATGGCGATGGCAGTCACCTTATTATTGGGCAAACGCCCCAAATCGGATTAGAAAATCGAATCAGATAAATACAAATAAAAAGCCCCATCTCTGGGGCTTTTTAATTTCTTATTACGCCTCATTCCGCGCACGTCTGCGAATCATCCACAACGCCCCTACCCCACCAATGGGGATGAGCGCCAGCAACAATCCGCGCAACGCATCCGACCACCATGTGGTTTCACCGGTGGCAGGGAGCGCCTTCACCGTTTCTTGAATCTGCGTTTGTGTCAGAACTGTCCCACTACCGCCCCCACCTGTAGTTGGTGGTGGGGTGATGGTACGGGTATAGGTTTCGGTGGCAGTGAAGGTATCACCACCATCAACCGTCAATGTTGCCGTATTCGGCACAACCGCCACATCCGCAGGCACTTGCACGCGATAGGTGATAACAAGGCGATTTTCGGCATCATTAACATTCGCCAATGTCACATCGGGGTCGGGTCCGATAATCCCAACAAATTCAATGCGGTTGGTCACAGGGTTATACTCGCAAGTCGTGATGACTGTGGGCGGTATGGGTGGTGTCATTGGAATCGGACCTGGCGATGACCCTGCCGGATCCCGGGT
>JALONZ010000559.1 GCA_025454675.1 Anaerolineae bacterium
GGCGATGATAACAACAATGACGATAACGATGGTGGCGATGATAACAGTGGTGGCGGAAATGACGACAATAAAGATGATAAAAAGGATGACTAGGAGTTCGTAATGGTCACAAATTTGGAGTGGGATATTTTACAAACTGTGGCGTATGCCGATATTTTCGACTACCCCATGACCATCGCCGAAATTCATCGTTACCTCATCGGCACAACTACCAGTCTGGAAGCGGTATCAAATGCCATTCACACCCTCATCGGCACATATCTAACCGATTGCGAGGGATATATTTGTTTGGCGGGGCGCGAGGCGACACTCCAAATCCGTCAACGGCGGGCGAAAATCGCGGCACGCCTGTGGGACTATGCCGAGCGATATGGAAAATTGGTGGGGCGCTTGCCATTCGTGCGGATGGTTGCCATCACAGGGTCTTTGGCGGTGGATAACACCGATAAAGAGGGGGATATAGACCTGATGATAATCACCGCGCCCGGTCGGTTGTGGCTGTGTCGGTTGTTGGTGATTGGGATGGTCAAACGGGGCATCAAACGCGATGGCATAACCCTGTGTCCGAATTATTTTGTGACCACCAACGCGCTGAATATCACCGACCAAAATCCGTTCACCGCCCGCGAATGGGCGCAGATGGTGCCGTTGGCGGGGTTTGAGGTGTATGCACATTTCCGCAATCTGAATGCGTGGTCACATGAGTATTTTCCGAATGCCACCACCCCACCCCAACGCGCCACGATAACAACCAATATGCCGATTTTGAAGCGCATTTCAGAAGCCATACTCAAGACCCCGCTCGGCGGTTGGCTTGAAAAATGGGAGATGTCGCGCAAAATTAAAAAATTGAGCGTAAACGGGTTGAATAGCGAAAGTCAGTTCACCGCCGATATGTGTAAGGGACATTTTGATGGGCATCGTGCGCGGATTTTATCGGCATATGACCAGCGCCTGCGCGTGTTGCAGGGTCAAATGGCGGGGGATTAGCGGTATAATCAATATATCGCACCATGATGAGGAATAGCACCATGAATATGATTGAGATTACAGTTCACTTACCAGAATCACTTGCCAAGCAAGCCACGCAAATGGGCATTTTAACCGATGAATATATTGAAAAATTGCTCCGTGATGATATAGAATCACAACTCAAACGCATGGCACATGACCCCGATATTCAACATGAATTAGCACAAATCAATGATGAATTTCGCATCACAGAATGGGATGGATTAGATAAAGAATGACTATCTATCGTGGGGAAATTTATTTTGTGAATCTCAATCCGGTTCAAGGACGTGAACAAAGTGGGCAACGCCCAGTTTTAGTTATTTCATCTGATGTAATCAATCAATTACCACTCGTCATCACGGTTATTGTCGGCACGAAGGAGCAAAATATCGCCCAAGATTATCCAACCAACATTCGCATTCCCGCGCATGAAGGCGGATTGCCAATGGAAACCGTATTTTTAGGGTTTCAATTGCGTTCAATAGACCACAACCGATTTACATCTGCGCCGATTGGCAAGTTATCTGATGGGCGCATGAAACAAATAGATGATATTGTGCGCTATTGTTTGGGGTTATAAGCCATAAAGGAATATTCTCATGCACCTACTCCACACACCAGACGATTTCATCGCCTATCGCAAATCATTATCTGGCACTATCGGACTCGTCCCGACGATGGGCGCATTACACGCGGGGCATCTGTCGCTGGTCAATCATGCCCGCGCCGATAATCAGCATGTCATCACCACCATTTTTGTCAATCCCGCCCAATTTGGGCAAGGCGAAGATTTTACCGCCTATCCGCGCACACTCGATGCCGACCTGCAAAAATTGGCACATGCAGGCGTGGATGCGGTTTTTTTGCCCACCCCCGATAATATGTATCCGCGCGGGTATCAGACGTATATCACCGTAGAGGACATCACACGCGGATTAGAAGGGGCAATGCGTCCCACGCATTTTCGCGGGGTGACGACTGTAGTCGCCAAATTATTCAACCTCGCACAACCGACTACTGCCTATTTTGGTCAAAAAGATGCCCAGCAGGTGTGCGTGATTCGGCGCATGGTGCGCGATTTGCACATGCCCCTGAGTATCGCCGTCATCCCCACCTCACGCGAATCGGATGGCTTGGCGATGAGTTCGCGCAATGTGTATTTATCCGATGAGCAACGGACGGGCGCGGTGTGCCTTTCACGCGGGATTTTACGCGCTTCTTCCTTATATGATGCGGGTGAGCGCAACCCATCCGCCCTATTAAACGCGGTTGCAGATGAAATTCAAAAAGAATCACAGGCGAGCGCCGATTATATCGCGCTGAACGTGGCGCGGACACTCGCGCCGATTGCCGTCATCCCGTCTGCCGATTGGGGCATGGGTGACATGCCACACACCGATGAACCGTTGTTACTGTCGTTAACGGTACGCTTCGGCAAAACGCGCCTGTTGGATAATGCGCTGTTACCGCATCATTTGAACACACGGGACGGTCTGACGGCGGTGCTAGGGGCGGGGTGAATTGTGATATAATTTGGACATGGCAAAGTAAAATGAGGTGTATCATGAATTATTGTGTGCGTGATTATATCGGCGAAAATGCTATTACGATGGATGATGGTGAAATTGTTTATCAGTTTCTA
>JALONZ010000560.1 GCA_025454675.1 Anaerolineae bacterium
TCTGCCATGTCGTGGGTGCTGTTTGCCATCATTTTCGTCATCACTTTTGTGCAACTGCGTTTGCAGAAGCGGTGGGTATATTATGAAACCGAATAATCTCTTGTCATCGCTCATAACGTATGTGGTGATGGTCATCTTGGTGGTGTGTGCGGTGTTGCCATTTGTTTGGATGCTGAGTACATCGCTGAAACAGCAGGAATATATCCTGTCTGCCACGCCACAACTCATCCCCGACCCCATCAGCTTTGATAGTTATACCCAACTGGCGGAACGCATAGACCTGACGCGCGTCATTTTTAACAGCGTGTTCGTGGCGATACTCGGCACAGTAGGGCAGGTGGTTGTGGCGGCGATGGCGGCGTATGCGTTCTCGCGCATGACATGGCGCGGACGCGATAGCATCTTCTTGATATACCTATCCACCATGATGATACCCGCCGTTGTGCTGGTCATCCCGCAATTTATTTTGGTGCGGTCATTCGGTTGGATGAATAGTTATATGGCACTCATTATCCCCAGTTTATTCAGCGCGTTTGGCACATTTTTATTACGCCAATCGTTCAAGACCATCCCCAAAGATTTTGAAGAAGCGGCATTTGTGGATGGCGCAAATCATTTTGTGATTTTTTGGCGGATTGACCTGCCGTTGGTCAAACCCGCATTGGCAACACTGGCGGTCTTTGCCTTCATGGGCTTGTGGAATTCGTACTTGTGGCCCCTGTTTGTGGCTCGGCGCGATGAAATGATGACCCTGCCCGTTGTTTTGGCAACGCTACAAGCGGGTCCGCGGGCGCTCACCGAATGGAACATGATTATGGCGGGCGCAATCATCACGGTGTTGCCCATACTGCTGATTTATATGGTCGCACAACGTTGGTTTGTGCAGGGATTCGTCTCTAGCGGTATTAAAGGTTAGGTATTTCGTGACGCAACGAAATGCGTTTTTGAAATAAATTTCGTATGATGTAATCAGTTTGAGAGGAAATAGAACCATGTATCGCAAATTAAGCCTTATTCTACTGTTCGTGTTGATGTCTAGTTTGGCGTTTAGCGCGGTTGCCCAAGATAGTGTCACCGTCCGCTATTTTACATTTTCTGCCGCACCGGATTATCTGGAAGAACTGGATACCATCATCGCCGCATTTGAAACGGAAAATCCGACTATCAGCGTAGAAGTGACCACCGCGCCCTTTGCCGATTATTTCACCTTGCTCCAAGCGGATGTGGTGAGTGGGGATGCGCCTGATGTGTTTGAATTGAATTACGAAAATTTTGTCACCTATGCCGCCAATGGCACATTATTGAATATTGATGAATACCTCAGTGGCGAAGCGCCGTATTATCCACGCGCCTTAGAAGCCTTCCAATATAATGGCGAACAATTGGCATTGCCAGAAACCTTCTCTACCGTGTTGCTGTTCTATAACGCCGATTTGTTTGACCAAGCAGGCATTGAATACCCAACCACCGAATGGACATGGGATGATGCCGTGGTCGCATCCGAAGCGATTGGCGCATTGGGCGATGATTACTGGGGCATTTATTCGCCCGTTCAATTCTGGGAATTTTATAAAAAAGCCGCCCAAAATGGTGAATGTTCATTTTTCAATGACGACATGACCGAATCTACCATCAATTCCGAAGCGTGCGTGGCGACATTAGAGACGATGGTCAGCTTTATGAGCAATGGTTACATGCCAACCGCCGCCGAATTATCGGGTGTATCGGATTCTGAATTGTTCCTGAGTGGCAAATTGGGCATGTTGGTGACAGGCATTTGGATGTTTGGCGCGTTTGCGGATGCCGAATTTGTGTGGGATGTTCAAATTGAACCCGCTATGAATCAACATGCACATCACTTCTTTGCCAATGGTGTGGCTGTGTCTGCGACGACCGCCAACGCCGAAGCATCGGCATTATGGGCAGAATTTTTGACCGCCAGCGAGACCGCCGCCACCGTGCGCGTGGAAAGTGGCTGGGAATTGCCCGCACTTGACCAACCCGAATATTTTGAAGCCTATTTGAGCCAAACCCCACCCGCCAATCGCGCGGCGGTGTTCATGGCACTGGAAAGCCCCGTGACCCCACCCGTGATTGAACGTCAAAATGAGATGCAAGACGGCGTGAATGCCCTCATCACGCAAGTGGTTGATGGCGAATTGACCGCCCAAGAAGCACTTGACCAAGCCAAAGCATTGCTGGATGAATTGATTCAATAATCTATCTCATCCCCCATCCCCAACCCTTCCCCCATCAAATAGGGGAAGGGAGCAAGACAAAAACAGGTTTTATTCCCCCTCTCCATGCAATGGGGAGGGGGCGGGCATCATCGTTAAGATTGGATTGAGGGATGATTCTTTTTTACGCTAGGCGTTAAAACGCCCAGCTAGGCAAAAACTGTAAGCGCACTAAAGGCGCTAAAACCGTTCAGATGTTTGGTTTTTCAGCCCCTTTAGTGGGCTTCTAAGGCGAATAGCCCGTTTGCTTTAGCTACGGGCGATATAAATTGACGAATTATCCCCCATCCCCAACCCTTCCCCCACCAAATAGGGGAAGGGAGCAAGACAAAAACAGGGTTTATTCCCCCTCTCCATGCAATGGGGAGGGGGTTAGGGGGTGGGGATAAAAAATTTATCTTTCTTCATTATCAAGGCA
>JALONZ010000561.1 GCA_025454675.1 Anaerolineae bacterium
GTGCATGGCACGCGGGCTTGGGATAATCCGTTCAAATTCGTCTAATGAGTACGGCACACGCGCCACCTCATCCGAATAGGCTTTGTGCATCTCGCCATATGATGACATCAGCCCCGCGCCAAATGCACGAATCCCGCCAAAGTCGTTCCCCTCACGAATGAACCCAAATTCAATCGTATACCACCACAAACTGCCCAATGATTTGCGTTCTTCTTTATTGAATTGCAAGGCATATTGGGCAAATTTTTGAATATAATCGGCATAACGGCGATTCGCCATCAAGGGCAAATGACCAAACGCATCATGCCAAATATCGGGCATAGGCGTATAGTCTAAATCTTTTTGGTCACGGATATATTCAGTGATGAGGAATTTGCGCTCCGCCAGATGTTCAAACCATTCTTGCCCATCGGAAAATTGCACAGGCGTGCTGACCAATTCCCACCCGACCAAATCTTGAAGCACGCTATCCATTTTTTCAAAATCGGGGATTCTATCACCCATCAAGCCAATTTTATCCACACCATCCAACCAATAGTGCGAGGCATATTTGCAGGCGATGGGGTATTGCTTTTGCCACAATAACCGCCAAGTTTCATGCGCGACATCATCAAACACAAAAAATGGGCGTTTTGTCATATCCAATTTCCTCCTAAAAAATATAAGTAGCATTGTTGGCTACATTATACAACATTTTTTAGGTTATTTGCCCAATTGAGATGCGGGGCGGACTAAATCGAATAAATCCGTGACCCGTGTATACGCATTCCCCGCCAATTTACCAATCGGCTTTAATGCCTGAACATCAATTTTATCCTCGCCAATCAGCACACGCTCATCCACATGCACATGCAACACGCGCCCAATCACCACATGCCCACCGCCTAAATCCACAATTTGCGCGACTTGACATTCAAAATGAATGGGACTTTGGAGTACACGCAAGGGTTTTACGGCGATAGATGGCGCGGTGGTGATGCCTGCCCGTTCAAATTCGTTCACATCGGCATCCCATTCGGTAGAGGTGAGGTTCATGGCTTCCCCAAGCGATTCGGTGACGATATTCACGACAAATTCGCCTGTTTCACGCACATTATGCAACGTATCTTTGCGCCCATTATCCGTTCCGCGCACTGTTGGGCAAAATAGCACATGGGGCGGATTGGCGCTGGCAACATTAAAAAATGAAAATGGCGCAAGGTTATGTATACCGTCTTTGCTGATGGTCGAAATCCAACCGATGGGGCGCGGTACGACTGACCCAACCAATAATTTATACATTGAAGCTGGTGAAATCGAATCTGTTGAACGTTCCATTGTTAATCCTTTTTGCATCTGGTAGCCGATTGATGATAACACGATTTTAGATGCTTTAGGATGCCCTACCCCTTACAACACGCCATACCAGTATCACACCAATGAGGATGCCAATAATGACCAAGCCGATACCGATAAAAGGCGATAGGTTCATTTCAGATGAATCTACACGGTCTCTGGATATGGATTCAGGTTGTGGTGTGCTGGTAGAAAACACTTCCCATGTCGGTTCGGTGACGTTGCTCATCACTTCCACGACACCTGTCGCATAAGCCTGTTGCGCCGATGTAACCCCCACCACACCATCATTCACCACGAGGGTTGGCTCGGTTATCATGCTCATGGTTTCCATATCAACCGCAATCGTCATCGTGGGCATCGCCATCATAACCACAGGCGCACTAGCGGTAGTGGCTTGTCGCATCGTGGTTTCGGTAATATTTTCGGCAGTAGCTTGTACCATCGCTCCTTGATTATTCGCGCTGTTAGGCTTTGGGTGGGCATGGATTGCATGGGCATCACATCTTGCGCGGATTGTGTTTCTAATGGCAATGATTCAGCCATCGCAGGGACGGCATATAGCGCATCGCCACTTTCATCAATCGGCGATGCTGGCTGATTTTCTTGCACCACAACCGATTCAAACGCCATATCATCAGCAAAGACTTCATCGGTGGTTTGTACACCCATCCCGCCAAATGTGGTTTGATTGGTGACGGGTTGCGGTGTAAACATCAGCGCCACATCATTACTCGGCGCGGGCGCTTTGGTCATACTCGGCTGATTGACACTCCCAAACACCAAAATCATGCCCACGAGTATAAATACAAACGATGCCGCGGCACTCATCACCGCCGATATGGGGAAGCGAATAATGCGCCCTGTTTCGGTTTTGGATTTGACCAATTGCGGTGCGCCTGTTTCTGTGCGACTTTTGACCATCGCGGGGGTGAGCGTAAAATTGCGCGGGGCTTTGAGGGTTGGCAACCCATTAATAAGCGCAATCGTGGCGCGTAATCCGTCTAATTCAGCACGTAATACCGCATCATTCGCCAGACGTGCTTCTAACGCCGAGCGTTCCGCATCATTTAGCATGTTATCTAAATATGCAGACAGCAATTCTAGGTCTTGTGGATTCAAATTTTGCTCGGCGGACATGTTTTTACAATCACTTTATTTCATATAACAGAACGATTATGTTATAGACGATATTCATCTGGTAAAAGTTCCCGAACAGCCTGTAGACATTGGCGCACACTCGCCCGCGCCCGACTGAGGCGCGACTTGACCGTGCCTAATTGCGCCCCGATTTGGTCGGCAATTTCTTGATACCCATACCCATCCACATCGCTCATCACCAACACCACACGCTGGTCTGTCCCGAGTGCATCTATACATTGTTGAATGGCTTGTTGCAATTCAGCCGTTTGTAGATGTTGTTCGGGTGTGGGTGTGGGGTCGGGGATGGGCGGTTCATCGTCTATGCCTTCTGGGGTGAGGTCATCGAGGTGGGTGGCAGGACGACGTTTTTCGTAGCGCAGGGCATCATAACAGGTGTTGGTGACAATTTTCATCAACCACGCCTTAAAATTCCCGCCCATGTATGTCTCTAAACGACGATAGGCGGTCAGAAATGCGTCTTGTGTGGCATCGGCGGCGCGGTGACTGTCGCCCATCATGCGATAGGCAATGGTGAACGCCATATCTTGATAAAGCAAAATGAGCGCATTGAACGCTTCTATATCGCCCGCTTGCGCCGATTGTATCCATGCGTTTTCTTGTGCGACATCACCAGCCATTGACATTTCTGCTTTTTTGGGTTAATATTCCCGTCATAGTAACATAATAAATGCTATAAATCAAGAAAAGCCGAAGTGGTGAAATGGCAGACACTGCGCACTCAAAATGCGCCGCTCGCAAGGGCATGTGGGTTCAACTCCCACCTTCGGCAAAAAACAAAAAACGATGTATAATAAATACATCGTTTTTTTATTTGTGGGGAATACAGAAAATGAGAACACTCGATGAATATCGTGCCATTTTAACCCAATGGGAAACCGTCACACAAAATAAATCTCATATTGCCAAGAATTTAGGGATTCCTCGTGGAACGGTGATTGACTGCATCAAAAAGTTTGAATCACTCGAAAATTTTGATAAATATATCGCGCAACGAGACGAATTAGGGTTAGATAATCCAGTCCCAAATGCCATGCAAGAGATAGAATGGCGCAAGGCATACGCTTATTTATTGGGGTTATATCTGGGTGATGGGTGTATTGACAAAATAAAAAATAAAAAGCGGTTGTATCGGTTACGCATTGTTCAGGATAAGAAGTATGTTGGGCTTATTGAAGAATGTGCTAAAACAATGCGGATTATCTTGCCTAAAAATACCGTCTTTTTTGTGAATGCGCCTGGGTGTGTGGATATTGTCATTTTAAGTATTCATTTGCCTCAGATTTTCCCGCAACACGCTGGCGGGGTAAAGCATAATCGCAAAATTACGTTTGAAGATTGGCAATGGGCAATCATTGATGAATTCCCCCTCGAAGTCTTTCGCGGACTCTATCATGCCGATGGGTCACGCGCCCAAAACATTGTAAAAGGGACAAATTATGTGCGTTATATCTTCACCAACAAATCTGTAGATATATTGGATTTATTCAAATATGTGTGCGATAAAATCGGTGTGCATTGGACGACCAAAAAAGCACACTATAAACATCAATCTTACAATGTGTATATTTCACGTAGGGAAGATATTGCTTATTTAGATAGTGTGGTCGGGGCAAAATATTAAAAAAGGGGTTAGGGAAATGAGAACTCTGGATGAATACCGCGCTATTTTAACCCAATGGGAAACCGTCACACAAAATAAATCACATATTGCTAAAAATTTGGGGATTCCTCGCGGGACGGTATTAGATTGCATCAAAAAATTTGGTACGCTCGAAAACTTCAATCAATATCAATAT